>DATBPO010000243.1:0-2188 GCA_036561265.1 Solirubrobacteraceae bacterium
CCTTCAGGTCCCTGCGGCCTGAGACTTCGCGCACCTCGACCCCACTCATCGCTCGCACCGCCTACCCACTGCACTCACAGCTGGCACCCCCAATTCGATCCCTCCGATTCCGCTGACCACCGACCCGGGACCCTACATGCACACCTCGACAGACGTCTTCGCCAAGGTCCACCACCACGAGCGCTCGGAGCTCTTGGCGGCGGCGCGCGAGGCGGACATCCTGCCCTACTTCCACGTCCTCACCTCGCCGGCGCTACCGGTGGTAGAGATGGAGGGCGCGCGGCGCATCATGCTGGGCTCCAACAACTACCTGGGGCTCACCGGCGACGAGCGTGTGCTGCAGGGTGCCCAGGATGCGCTGCAGCGCTACGGCACCGGCCTCACCGGCTCGCGCCTCTTGAACGGCACGATCCCGCTGCACCTCGAACTGGAGGCAGAGATCGCACAGTGGATGAACACCGAGGAGGCGATCGTCTTCACGACGGGCCATCAGGCAAACGTGGGCACCCTGGGCACGCTGCTGGCGCCGGGGGACACGGTGATCGCGGACTCCGGCGACCACGCCTCGATCCTCGACGGCTGCCTGCTCTCGCGCGCCAAGCTCCGCCCCTTTCGCCACAACCGCCTGGAGAAGCTCGAGAAGATGCTGCAGCGCGCGCAGGGCGACGGCGGCGGCGTGCTGGTGGTCGTCGATGGCGTGTTCTCGATGGAGGGCGACATCGCCTCGCTGCGCGACATCTGCGACGCGTGCGAGCGTTACGGGGCAAGGCTGATGGTGGACGAGGCGCACGGCGCGGGCGTACTGGGAGCGCGCGGCGCGGGCACGGCGGAGCTCCTCGGCGTGGAGGAGCGCGTGGACCTGCGCATGGGCACCTTCAGCAAGTCGCTGGCCAGCTGCGGGGGCTTCATCGCGGGGCCGCATGAGGTGATCGAGTACCTCAGGCTGTACTCGCGCGCCTTCCTATTCACGGCCTCCGCCGTACCGGCGGCACTGGGCGCGGCGCTCGCGGCCCTGCGCATCGTGCGCTCGGAGGAGGGCCCGCCGCTCTTGGCAAAGGTGCTCGAGAACGCCTGGCGCCTGCGCGATGGGCTGCACGAGCTGGGCTTCGCGGTGGTCTCGCCACAGGCGCTGCCAAATGGGGAGTCGATCGTGACGCCGATCGTTCCGGTCCTCGTGGGCGATGACTGGAAGGCCGCCCTGCTCTGGAAGGCCCTCTACGACGGTGGCGTATTCGTCAATACAGCCCTGCACCCGGCGGTTCCACCTGGCGGTGCTCTTCTGCGGACCAGCGTGATGGCCACACACGACGAGGCGACGATCGCGGAGGCTTTAGATGTCTTCGCCAAGGTCAAGCAAGAGTTCGAGGCCGAGCACGGCCCGCTTCCGGGGCCACAATAAAAAGTTCGCTTTTAGCGAATCTTCTTCCAGACACCTGTTGACCGCAGACCCCACCCTGACGTAGCTTTGGGGGGCGCTCCACACGGTCCTCGATCGTGCGCCGCGCTCCTGGAGTAAAGGGGTACCCAGGGGCGGTGCACCGGGTGGCCGCACGGCGCGCTACCTGGCAAAAACTCAAGTAGATGTCGTACCGGGAGAGGCGCCCGGGCGACGGGGAGCGAGCACACATGAACGCGACAGCGACGATAGCCCCTGCGATGACCCCTGCCGGCACGAGCGCCGGGTCGGGTGCAGCGAGTGGACCTCAATACATGCGCGCCCTGGAGCGGGCCAACAAAGTGCGATTGGCGCGGGCGGATTTGAAGCGCAGGGTGGCCACAGGGGAATCGAGCGTCGCGGAGATAGCGCTGCAGTGTCCGTGGGAGGCAGAGAGCATGACGGTGGCGGACCTGCTGATGAGCCAGCGCCGTTGGGGCGTGAGCCGCTGCCGCAAGTTCCTCGCGCAGATCCCGATGTCGGAGACGAAAACGGTGGGCACGATGACCGACCGTCAGCGCCACACACTGGCCGCGATGCTCGCTGTCAGGCCCGCTCAGCGCGAGCCCTGGCTTAGGGACAACCAGATGACAGCTTTACCTGCCACCAGCCTGCAAGCATCCCGATGATGCCCAGGCGCGGACGGACCTGATAGACGCCGCAGCCCGATTCGCCGACGTCGGCGGCGGGCAGGCGCACAAACTTGTAGCGTCCCGGTTCGAGCTGCATACGCTGCAGCAGCGCGCGTGAGCG
>DATBPO010000244.1:0-4204 GCA_036561265.1 Solirubrobacteraceae bacterium
TCAACTTCCGCCCGCGGGCACGCGCAGCTCCGCCAGAAATGGGTTGCTCGCGCGCTCGCGTCCCAGTGTGGTCACACCCATGTGTCCCGGATACACGACTGTCTCATCGGGGAAACGCTCCAGCAGGCCCGTGATCGAGCGCTCAAGCGTCGCCCAGTCGCCACCCGGCAGGTCCACGCGTCCGACCGAGCCCTGGAAGAGCACATCGCCGGAGAGCAGAGCGCCATCCAGCGCGTAAGTCACGTGCCCCGGGCTGTGGCCAGGTGTGAAGATCACCTCAAACTCCATCCCCGCCAGCTGTAGGTGCTCGCCGCCCTTGACCGTGTGCTCGGGCTCGTAGTTTTCAAACGGCCCAAAGCCCGGCGGTGTCCAGCGCATGATGTCCGTGAGCAGCGGGCGCTCGAACTCGGGGCACCACACGGGCGCCCCCGTCGCCGCCGCAACCGGCGCCACCGCGCCGATGTGATCGAAGTGGCAGTGCGTGATCAGGATCGCCTCGATCTTCACTCCCAGCTCCTGCGCCGCCTGCAGCAGTCGCTCGGGCTCCTCGCCGGGGTCGATCATCACCGCGCTCGTGCTCTGGCTGTCTGAGCGCACGATGTAGGCGTTCTCCTGCACCGGCCCCACGGTGAACATACGCACGTCCGCCGCCATCAGGCCGACCCCGCCGGCTTCTCACGGCCCTTCGTCTTGTTGCGCAGCCGGCGGCGGTACAGCCACTGGTCGGTGTAGTAGCTGATCGGCACATACAGCAGCAGCACCGCCGGGAAGATCGCGATCGCCTCGCTCGGCTTTTTGAGCAGGAACAGGCTCGCCAGCAGCATCAGCACCGCTGCCGCCATCGCCCTGTAGAAAGCCCCGCTCCACGTCGGCGGACGGTCATAGCGGTTGCCCTTGCCCTGCGTCTCCCTGGCCTTTGCCTTCGCCCGTCCCTCCGGGCTTTTCTCCGCCGCCGTCGGCTTGCGCCCCGTGCGCCCCCGCGACTCCACCACACCCGCCGCGTTGCCGCGGTGCTTCGTCTGGCGTTTGCGCTTGGTCTGGGCCATGGGCTGCTACAAGCCTAACTGGAAAGGCGAGGGGCCCGGCTCGTCGGCCTTTCGGCCGACTGCGCCACCCTCTAATGCGTTCTCGATCACCTGGCGCTCGGGGTCGAAGGCCGGCATCGCCACATCCTCCGGAAAGTCCATGAGAGCGGCCTTTGGCGCCAGACCCACCAGCTCCGCCGCCGCCACCTCAGCGTGTCTGCGTACAGCCTCCACAACCGCGCCCAGCGGCACCTCAAGGGGGCGCTCCACGTTCATCGAGACCTGCGCCGTGGCTGCTTTACGACCTCTCAGCAACTGCACCCCGATGGCCCGCAGCCCCGGCAACCCCTCCTCCCCGCCTTCTCGGATCAGCGCCGCGATGCGCCGTGCCTCCTGCACGCCCGCCGGCTCCGCCAGCTCCAGGTTGAACGCCACCAGCGGCTCCCGCGCCGCAACAAGCGTCGCACCCGCCGTCGCGTGCATCCTCGGCGGGCCAAAGTCCGGACGTTGCTCGCCGCTTTCGATTCGCGTGCGCAGGCCCGACGGCCCGCCGCGCCTCAGCTCCGCGCGCGTGCGCCCGCCCGCCAGTTCTCCGTACAGGAACACCGGCACTTCGAGCTCCTCCCCAATCCGATCCGCCACCACCAGCGCCTCCGCGCAGGCTGCCCCGCGCATCGACGCATTCAGGTACACCACCGGCATCACATCCACCGCCCCGACATGCGGGTGCTCGCCGCGCCGCCGCTCGCTCTCGGCCCCCTCCATCACGTCGACCCGCTCCACCGCGGCAGCCGCCCCAGCCACCAGTGCGCCCGCCAAATCCCCTGGCCGCCCCGCCAGCGTCAGCACCACGCGGTGGTGATCCGCGTCTGAATGCCGGTCCAACAGGATCGCGGCGCCGTCGCTTGTGAATGCCGCCGTGATCGCCTCAAGAGCCGTGGCGTTGCGACCCTCCGAGACATTTGGCACGGCCAGCAGCGGCACCGGGGCGGACATGCCCACAGGCTAGACTGCCAGCCCCTGCCGGAATAGCTCAGCTGGTTAGAGCAGCGGAATCATAATCCGCGTGTCGGGGGTTCGAGTCCCTCTTCCGGCATGCCAAGATCCCCCGTACTTGCTGGGGTTTTGGCGTCTTGAGCAGTAGTAGGGAGGAACCCTGTCGGGCAGGGGTGCAAATAGGCTGGTGATCGTGATGACCAGGTGTTAGAGCAGGACCATCGACGGACATACAGTGCCCGTTACGTTTGATGCCACACCACGCGCAGGACGAGGCCTGTGAGCAGCGCGGTGGCGGTGCCGTTGAGCCAGCCGACAGGGCTCCGGATCCAAAGTAAGACGACAGCGCCGATCAGGACGATACAGACGACGCTTTCGATGGCCAGCCGCCACCAGCTGCGTAGCCCTTGCGAGGGACCCTCTAGGGGCCGTCGTCGCATCGCCATCACTAGGCCCTCACCACGGCGCATCCGTTACGTCTTCAAGAACCCGTTCGCTATAGCGACGGTGGCGAGCTTCGCGGGCGCGGCTGGCGACATCGAGATCGACTACGACGCGCTGACGCGGCGCGTGGATTGTGAGTGCCGCGCGAGCGTTCGGTAGCAAGCCGCGCGTCAGGCGCTGTAGCTCACGAACGTTTTCCGAGCGCCTCTTACGTCTCCGGAAATACTCGCTGCTGCCCGGTGGTACCGGACTGATGCGATCCTTCCAGTTGCGCCAGGCGAGCCGGGCCTCAAGCGTGGCGATGCGCCGATACCTTTGCGGAGATATGCCGAAGTAACTCTCGAAGGTGCGGGTGAAATGTGCGTGACTACGGTAGCCAGATCGCTCCCATGCCGCTGCTACTGGTCCTCCAGTGCGCGAAAGGAAACGGGCAGCTTGGTCCATTCGCACGATTCGCAGCTCCCGTGAGTAGTCGGTCGCGTCGTTCGCGAGCGCGCGCTGCAGCGTGCGGCGGGAGACGTTATTGGCCTCTGCCACGTCGGTCAGATTCAGCGTCGAGCGCGCGCAGTGTTCAGCGATGTACTCGCGAGCTGCGGAAGCTAGCTCATCCCACTGACGCAGCGTTGAAGATCGGGGGACCACACCATAAGGTCTACCGCTTGAAGACCCCAACGTCAGGGGCCGGCGAATACTTTGCCCACCGGTCGCTCAGCCCCACGTTGAGCGTACCGGGTAGGACTTGCTCTGTGGCGCCATGTTGTGCTCGTCCATCTTAGATGGATCGCTCGCTCTGAGCCTCGCCGCTGAAGCAGGTCATGCGCCTGAAAATGCTGGCGGGTCAGCGGGCTAAACTGTCGTCATGGCGACAGCAGATCGAACAGTCCACGTTGGAGCGCGAACGTACGCGCTGCTGCGCAAGGAGGCCGAGCGCCGTCATCGGGACGTCGATACGACCGCCGACGACCTACTCACAGAGCGACTGTCGGCATCCCAGATCGACGCGGCCAGGATGCAAGGGATACTCGAGCGCGCCGCCCGGCTCCGTGCTCGCCAGCCCGCCACCAATGAGGCCGTGGCCTTGATACGCGAGGGACGCGACGAGCTCGATCAGCGCGCAGAACGCCGGTGAGCGTCGTCATCGACGCCAGCGCGCTCGTTGCGTTCGTGACCAACGAGCCGGCCTCACCGGCGGTCGCGCAACTGCTCGGCGGCTGGAACTCACAGGACACGCCCGTCAACGCCCCCGCGCTCGCCCGCTATGAGATCGCCAACGCGCTGACCAAGAAAGCGGCAGCCGGGAACCTCACGGACGACGAGACGCGAGAAGCCTGGGATGTCGTCGAAGAGCTGCCGATCGTCTACCACGCGCTGCGTGACGGCCCGGGCGTGGTGCAGGCCGCGCTCGCCCTCAAGCGCCGCTCGGCCTACGACGCCGCCTACCTCAACCTTGCCGGCGACTTGGGCGCCGAGCTGTGGACCCTCGACGGCCCGCTCGCCCGCAACGCCAGCGCCCACGGCTACCCAATCCATCTGATCGAGAGCCCCGAGCCAGCTTCGTCAGAGCGGGGCGCAGCCGAGGAGGGTGCAAACAAAGTGCAAACATCTCCCCCACCACCCGACGCCACGGCGACGACCGGGCAGGACCCGAATGCCTAGACCTAGAGCCAACCCCGTCCCGCCCATACCAGCCACCTTTCGTTAGACCATATGGATGGCCGTTCTCTCTGTCCGCTGGTGGT
>DATBPO010000245.1:0-2060 GCA_036561265.1 Solirubrobacteraceae bacterium
GGACCGGGGTTGCCGCGAGCGCCGCCGTCGACGTGAACGATCACCTTCGTCATGGACGCGGCATTATGAGCCGCTAGGGAGACGGAACGCCCGCGAGTGCCGGCAGCTCGCCGGGCACACGCGCGCGACGGCGCTCGCGCACGACGCGCCGCTGACCATCCGGCCCCACTGCGCCGCTCGTCCCCTGGCTGGCACGGCGATCGGCGTGACGGCGATCCACGATCACCGTGACGTTGTCGTCGTCCTTGTAGTACTCCACCAGCTTGGGATACAGCTCGTCGGCCAGGGGCCTGGGCACCACGCAGTAGATCATCGCTCCGTAGATGCTAGAGCGTTTGCGCGACGTTGACGCTCCAGTGGACGAAAGATTTACGCCAACAGCGAAAGCGCGCCGCGCTCATCGGCCGCGGCGTTGGCAACGCGCTCGTGCTCGGGCAGTTCCTCAAGCTCCATGCCCTGTGCCGCAAGCTGGGCGCCAGCCTGCTCGTCATCGAGGTCCACCTGATAGCGATACCAGCAGAGGTCCCAGGCCACGAGGACCGTGACCAAATGTTCGGAGTCGGCTGTGAGGGCCACCTGCACAGAGGGACTGCCAAGCGACCGCGTGACGCCGGCGACGCGACGGGGGTGCTCGCTGCGGTTGAAGACCTCAAGCGCCCGCGCCATCTTGCGCTCCGCAGGAGAAGGCTCAGAAGCAGCCGGTGCAGATACAGCCACGGCTTCCTGGCGAGGCACGGCCGGCACCGGCTGCGAGCCCGGGGGAGCGCTGTCGAGAAAGTCATAGAGCCCCTCGTAGTCGCTCTCCTGCACCGCGATCGGCGGACTGTCGCCCACGGGCAGCGAGGAATCGCCAGGCGACTCACGTAGCTGGCGCAGGCGCCCCAGCAAAGAGCGCGTGCGGCGCGGTCCTGCAGGCCGCATCGTCAACGAAGGCTCCTCGGCCTCGCGCAGCCAGCCCTCGTGCGCGGCTCTCGGCACACACAGCTCGCAAACCATGCGCCGCTGCCCGCCGCTGAGGAAGACGTCGGGCTGCTCGCCGCGCAGCAGGCGCCTGCCGCACACATCGCAGGCGACTTCCGGGTGGGAGGTGACGATCGATCTGGTGGCCATTGCGGCCCTTCAGGGTAGTGGTGAGCCGCTCTTCGCGCTTGGTGGCCTCACGAGGGTGGCGCAGACGACCGCACCCCACTGCGGGGGCACAGGCAGGGCGCGCGAGCTGGGCCCCTCGTTTTTCGACCCTTAAGCGTGTGTCGCCGCGTGCTCCTGCGTGGCCTGAGCAGTGATCTTCTGCGCGAGGTGCGAGGGGACCTCCTCGTAGTGCAGGAACTCGAGCGTGTAGTCACCCTGGCCACCGGTGATGGAGCGCAGGTCGGGGGCGTAGCTGAGCATCTCGGACATCGGCGCCTCGGCCTTGATCTCGGTCACGGCACCCGATGGCTCCATGCCCTGCGGGCGCCCGCGGCGGCTGTTGAGATCGCCTATGACATCGCCCACGTGCTCGTCGGGCACGGTCACTGTGACCAGCATGATCGGCTCCAATAGCACGGGGTCGGCCTCTTCGAGGGCCTGACGCATCGCGTGGATGCCGGCCATCTTGAAGGCCACCTCGGAGGAGTCCACCGAGTGGTGGGAGCCATCCACGAGCCGGACGCGCACGTCCTTGACGGGGTATCCGGCGGCAGCGCCGGTGCTCATGGCCTCTTCCACGCCCTTGCGCACGGCAGGGATGAACTGGTTGGGGATCACACCGCCCTTGGTCTGGTCGATGAACTCGAAGCCGGTGGCTGGTTCGATTTCGATGTGGCAGTCGCCGAACTGCCCGCGGCCGCCGGTCTGCTTCTTGTGGCGGCCGTGCGCCTTGGCGGACCGCCTGATCGTCTCCTGGTAAGGCACCTGCGGCGGCTTGAGGGTGACCTCCACGCCGAAGCGCTCACGCAGGCGGTCGACGATCACTTCCACGTGCACCTGCGAGAGGCCGGCGACGATCTGCTCGCCCGTCTGGGGGTCGCGGTGCAGGTCGATCGTGGGGTCCTCCTCCTGCAGGCGGCGCAGCGAGGAGA
>DATBPO010000246.1:0-4999 GCA_036561265.1 Solirubrobacteraceae bacterium
CAGCGTCGCCAGGTTGGAGCCGGCCCAGTGCACGGATGCCAGCGTGCCTCTGAGCACGGCCGGTTTGATCGTGGGTGGTGCCATATACACGACCTTGGCCGCCTGGATCTCGGAGGTCGGTGGGTTCTTGAGGATCTGGAAGGTGCCCATCATGCCGTTGTCCTCGTGGAAGTCGACGTGGCAGTGGAACACGGACCTGCCGACGAAGTCGGTGGGATGGATGAGGATCGTGACGGAGCCGCCGTTGGGGACGTTGACGGTGTCCTGCCAGTCGACGTAGTCAAGCGGCTTGCCGTTGATGGCCACCACCTGGAAGGGGTTGATGTGGATGTGGAAGTTGTGCCACTCGTCGATCACGTTGTTGTCGGGGCTCTTCAGCGTCCACTCCTCGACGGAGCCCAGCGCCATCGTGATGTCGGTGCGCGCGGGACTAAAGAGCTTGCCGTTGAGGGGGAACTGCGGTGGGCGGGCGAACGAGGGCACGCGGCCCATGACGATCGTGCGGTGGACATCGACGTGCGCGGCGCGCAGATCGGGCGGGTTGGCCAGCGGCCCCGCCGGCATCGGCGTGTCTTCCGCGGGGCCTGAGGAGACGACGTTTACGAGCGTCTGAAAGCCGAAGTTGCGGCCCGTGTTGGGCACGCCGCCGAAGGGGTCGAAGCAGCCCTTGTAGCAAGGCTGAAAGGGGACCGAGTTCAGGCTGTAGAGGCCCGGTGCGCCGCCGCGCACGAGCACCTCCACGCGCTCGCCGGGGCCGATCAGGATCTGCTTTTCGGGGCGCATTTCGTGCAGCGTGTTGCCGTCGATGGCGAGCAGCTCGAAGGTCGTGCCGGGCAGTGCCAGGTGCACGTAGCGCTCTCCCGTGCCGTTGACGATGCGCCAGCGCTGCAGCTGGCCCGGGCTGATGTGCAGCGTCGGCTGGTAGGCGCCGTTGACTAGCAGCTCCCCGGGGCCGGGGGCGGGCGGGGGCTTGATCTGGCTGGGCTTTACGCCAGGGATTGGCAGCGGCTTGCCCCCGGGCGGCACGGGCTTGCCGCCGTGGATCACGATCAGGCGCTGGGGTATGTTCGCCAGGGTCTGGTCGAGTCCGCCCTGCACGACGATCGCCCCGAGCATCCCGCCGGTTGTCTCCGCGTCTACAAGCGGGTGGTAGTGGGGGTGGTACCAAAACGTCCCCGGCGACTGGTCGAGCGGCAGCTGGTAGGTGTAGTGGTGGGCCTGCAGCGGGTTCAGCGAGATGAAGATGTTGTCCGATTCGCCTTCGGGGCTCACGTGCAGGCCGTGCACGTGCAGGTTGGTGGGGATCGGCAGCTTGTTGACGAGGCCCACGTGCACCGTGTCGCCGCGGCAGATCGCGATCGTCGGCCCCGGCGTTATCCCGTTGTAGTGCAGCCCTTCGTAGGTGTGGTGGTTGACGTGGATCGTGTACGTCGTCGCCGTCAGGGTGGTGTTCAGTTCGCCGTCGTGGCTTTCGATCGTCGGCGGCTCGGGGAAGCCGTCCTTGATCCAGCCCGCGAAGTGCGCGTCGCAGTGCGGATTCGCCGAGGCCAGCTTGGTCGAGCTGGAACCGCCGCCGCTCAGCAGCGCGATAGCTCCTACGATCACGATCGCCGCGAGCGCGATGCCTCCGGCGATGAACGGCGCTCGCCGCTTTGGCGGCCCCGTCGCGTCCTCGGCCTGAGGCACGGTTGCGCGGATCTTGGTCTTGTCATCCGGCTCAGACACGACCTTGCGGATCTTGGTCCTGTCGTCTCCGCCTGCTCCTTGCTCCTCGCTCATCGCATCGCCCTGGGTAGCTTGTCTGCGGCGCGGCGCACCGAGGCTACTCCTCGCTCAGTCCGATGCGCTCGTGCAGGCGGCGCAGCGGCGCCGGCGCCCACCAGTTCCACTCGCCGAGCAGCGCCATCAGCGAGGGCACGAGCAGCGCGCGGATGATCGTCGCGTCGATTAATACCGCCACCGCGATGCCCACGCCGACCTCCTTGATGAACACGATCGAGGAGGTCGCGAAGGCGCCGATCGCCACGCAGAAGAGGACCGCCGCCTGGGTGACGATCCGGCCGGTGCGCTCCAGGCCGATCGCCACCGACTCCTTGTTGGGGTGCCCCGCGTCGCGCGCCTCCTTGATGCGCGTCAGCAGGAACACGGTGTAGTCGCTTGAGAGGCCGAATGCCACCGCGAAGATGAGGATCGGCTGGGAGATGTCGATCGCGTGCAGGCTCTGGAAGCCCAGCAGGCCGTGCAGGTGCCCGTCCTGGAAGATCAGCACCAGCACGCCGAAGGCCGCGCTCAGCGACAGGAACGTCATCAGCAGCGACTTCAGCGGCAGGATCACCGAGCCGGTCATCAGGAACAGCACGATGAAGGTGAGCACGCAGAGGATGAGCGCCACCACTGGCAAGAGGCGCGAGATCGTCGCGCGCTGATCGAGGAACTGCGCGGTGTTGCCGCTGGTTCTCAGCTTGGCGGCGGCGCCGCTCGCCAGCGCCGAGCCGGGCAGCGCGCGGATGTCCTTGACCAGCGCGATCGTCGAGGCCGCCAGCGGGCGCTGCGCCGGCAGCACCGCGAACGTCCAGTAGCCGCCGGGGAGCGAGGTCGCAGGCCCGCCCGCGGGCAGCGCGCCGGGCAGCGCGCGCACCTGTGTGCTCAGCGCCGCGACCTGTCCGCCGGCGCTGGGAGGCGCCTGTACGAGCACGGTGATCTGCGAAGAGGCGTCGGTGGGATATTCGCTCAGCAGCGCGTCATCGACCGTGCGTGCGGAGAGGCCCTTGGGCACGCCGCTCGCGTCCACGCCGATGAACTTGATGCCCGTGAAGGGGATGCCCAGGGCGAGCAGCACGACGATGCAGACGGTCGCGATCGGTATCGGGCGCCGCATCACTGTCTGCGAGAGGCGGTACCACGCGCCGTCCTCCTGCACCGTAGCCGTGCGTTCCGCCGCCCGCTGCCAGCGCGCGGGCGCCAGCGCATTGATGCGTGGACCCAGCACCGCCAACAGGGCGGGCAGGGCGATCAGCGCCACCGTCACCGCGACCAGCGCCGTGATCGCGCCGCCGAGGCCCATCGAGAACATGAACGGCGTGGGGATCACGCACAGCGACGCCAGCGCGAGCGCGACGGTGACGGCGCTGTAGGAGATCGTGCGCCCCGCCATCCGGATCGCGCCGTGCAGCGCCTCCTGTTCGGCGGCGCGCTGCGCGGGCGGGCGCTCTGAAGCCTTCGTATCCGCCCGCGTACCGGCCGGGGCCAGCAGCTCGTGCGGGATCTTCGCCCGCTCCTCGCGGTAGCGCGAGACCACGAACAGGCTGTAGTCGATCGCCAGCCCCAGCCCCAGCCCGATGACGATGTTCAGCGCGAACTGCGAGAGCGACACGAACGAGTTGACGACGCGCAGCACCAGGAAGGTGCTCATCACCGTGATCGCGCCCACGAACAGCGGCATCAGCGCCGCCACCACGCCGCGGAAGACGAACAGCGAGAGGATGAAGAGGATCGGGAACGCCAGACCCTCGGCCTTGCCCAGATCCTTGCCGACCTCGCTGCCCAGCTGCTGCCCGGAGATCGCCGGCCCGCCGAGCAGCACCGCCGGCGGCTTCTGCACTTTTTCCAGCAGCCGCTTGGCGGCTTCGGAGGCTTCGTTGTCGGAGACCTTCTTGAAGTACACCGCCACGTACGTGGAGTGCCCGCCGCGCGAGACGAACGCGCGGCTGCCGGTGCTGTAGTAGCTGAGCGTGCGCGTCACCGTGGGGTCCTGGCGGATCGACGCCGCGACGCTTGTTACCAGCGCGCGCGAGCCCGGCGCGCTCACGCCGCCCGGCGGGGTGACGAGCGCGATCACCTGCGGGCCGGCGCGCTCGCCGGTGGCATTTGCGATCAGCTTGTTCACCACCACGCTCTGCGAGGAGTGGTCGTTGAACGGTTCGTTGGCGTGCATCTTGCCCGCCACCGGCGCGCCGATCACGACGGCGATCAGGAAGAAGACGCCGATGCCCGCCAGCACGCGCCCGGGATGCTTGTCGGAGATGCGCGCGAGCTTGCTCAGCAGGCCCGACTTCTGGGAGGGCTTGGGGGGAGGTGGCGGCGACTCGGTCGGGACGTTGCGCACGCGCGTGGCATCGGGGTCGACAACGCGCCGGACCACAGTTGCCTCCGGGTCGTGATCGCGCTCGTCCGTCAAGGTGCCGCCCCCTCGATCGTGTCCTCCGGGCCACTTTCACCCATCTCAGTGCCCGCCTTCTCCGGCATAGATCATATGCCGCTTGCGCACCAGCGCGAACGAGATGATGCAACCAATTAACGCGATGATCGCCGCGAGCACGAAGATCGTTCGCAGGCCGCTGGCGTAGCTCATGTGCGCCACCGAGACGAGGCCGGGACGGAACGCTGCGGGCGAGCTGTGCACCAGCTGTGGCGTACCGCCCGTGGAGATCGCGTTGGCCGCCGTCTTCGACAGGGGGGCCAGGGGAGAGCCCGCCAGCGCGTTGTGCACGCTCACGCGCACCTGGCGCTGGAGCAGCGTCCCCGCCACGGCGATGCCCGCGGCGGTGCCCGCCTCGCGGAAGGTGCTGTTCATGCCCGAGGCCATGCCCCCGCGCCAGGGCGGTACGACCGATACGGCCGTGGAGGCCAGCGTGGGGTTCATCAGGCCGAGGCCGACGCCCGTGAGGACCAGGCCGGGCAGGATCGCCGTCCACGTGGAGCTGGCGCTCACCGCCGTCATCGAGAAAACGCCGATGGTGACGAGCGCGAGGCCGAGCGGCAGCACGATCCGCGGGCTCACCGAGCCGCTCATGCGCCCGGCGAGCGGCGCGAACATCAGAGCGGCTCCCGTGAACACGAGCATCCGCAGGCCGGTGCCCACGGCGGAGTAGCCGAGGATCGACTGCAGCCATGTCGTGAGGAAGAAGATCAGCGCCAGCACCGAGAAGCACACCGCGAACGCCGACACCGAGGAGCCCACGAAGGTTGGGTTGCGGAACAGGCTCAGGTCGAACATCGG
>DATBPO010000247.1:0-4589 GCA_036561265.1 Solirubrobacteraceae bacterium
CGCCCGCGCACATACACGAGGGTGTTGGCTGTGCCAAGGTCGACCGCCATGTCTCGGCCGCCGAACCCGGTCAGATAGCTAAAAATGCCCATATATCGAGAACAGGCACGCTCGGATTCGGCTTCTCGCCGCGCTCATCAAAGCTCGCGCCGGGCGCCAGGGCGTGCCCGCGGGCAGTGTAGCGGACACCACCACGCCCCCGACAGGGCTGACAGCCTATTTGCAGGGCAAAAGCTCGGGATAGAGATCCAGCAGCGTCCCCAGCGGCAGGCCCACGACGTTCTGTATGTCGCCGTCGATCGAGCGCACCAGCACCGACCCCATCCCCTGGATGGCGTAGCCGCCTGACCGGTCCCGCCACTCTCCCGCGGCCACGTACCAGTCCAGCAACGCCTCGCTGAGTACGCGGAAGGTGACCTCGGTGCTCACCACCGCGGTACGCCGCGCGTCACCAGGCAACAGCAGCGCCACGCCGCTCAGCACACGATGGGTCTCGCCGCTGAGCGCCCGCAGCGTCGTGCGTGCCTGGCGATCATCGGCGGGCTTGCCGTAGATCTCGCCCCCAAGCGTAACGAGCGTGTCCACACCCAACACTGCCTCGGGCGTCTGGAGGCGCTGTGCGGCATGCGCCTTGCGCAGGGCATTCTCCGCCGCCACCTCCTCAGGCTCGCCCTGCTCGATCTCCGCGACGTGGGAGGGGCGCACCTCGAAGGCCACCCCCAGGCGCTGCAGGATCGCACGCCGCTGGGGAGAGGCCGAGGCCAGCACCAACGGGGGGTTCAGCTCACGAGCCAAGCCGCGTGTATGCCCCGGCTCGCGGACCGTACCCGGCGATGAGTTCTGCTCAGGCCCCATCGCCGACCGTGCCGCGCTAGGCGAGCTCGGGAAAGAACAGCGCCGCCTCGCGCGCTGCCGACTCCGGCGAGTCAGAGCCATGCACCATGTTCTGGCCAGTCTCGATGGCGAAGTCCCCGCGAATGGAACCGGGAGCGGCCTCCAGCGGGTTGGTGGCGCCAATCACCTGGCGGGCAGCCTTAACCGCCTCGGTGCCCTCCAGCACCATGGCCACCAGCGGGCCACTCGTGATGAAGTCAACCAGCTCGCCGAAGAAGGGACGCTCGGCGTGCTCGGCATAGTGCTGCTCGGCCAACTCGCGTGTCATCGTCATGTGGCGCAGAGCCACCAGGCGCAGGCCCTTACGCTCGAAGCGGGCGATTATCTCGCCGCTCAGCGAGCGGGCAAAGGCGTCGGGCTTTACGAGGATCAGGGTGCGGTCCATGGGGTCCTTTGGGTGGAGTTTGAACGTCAGGAGCTTGGGCGCGGGCGAGGACGGCTTGCGCGAGACGTTGGCGAGGTCAGCGGCTCGCCACTCAGCAACGTCTCGCTCTCCCCCGTCTGCGCCTCGCTGTCCGCTTTCGCCGTCGCGCGCCTCGCGGCAGAGGCCGGAGCTGGGGCGGCCGCCGGAGCCGGGGCGCTCGATCCGCGCTCGCGCTTGCGGGCGCCGCGCTTTGACTGGCTGGCGCCTGGCACATCGGCTTCGCAGTACGGGCACAGCGACCACGTCCGCTCCAGCGGCTTGCCACAGCTCGCGCAGGGCTCCTTGAGCTTGCGCATGCAGCTGGGGCAACGCAGGAAGTCGCGCTCGATCCGGTAGTCGCAGTGCGGGCAGAGGCTCTGCTCGAGCGTCGCCAGGCGCACCTCCGCGGCCTGCATCTCCAGTTCGCGCTCACGCACGTCCTCGAGGTACTCCGGCGGACGGAGAATGATGTAGACCACCGTGCCCACGTAGGGGAACAGCGAGGCCAACGTCGCGCAGCCAATCATGATCGGGTCCGCGATCCTGCGCTTGGCATCCGCGTAGGTCCAGTAGACCAGCGAGACGTACAGCACTACCAGGAACAGGATCAGCAGATCGATGGCCAGGTTCAGGCCGCTGCTGTGGATTCCGAAGTAGGCAAGGATTGGCATCGAAGGCTTCCGCTCCACACCCCAATGCGGGCGCGAGCGGCCGAGTTTAGAGGGTGGCGCAGTCGGCCGGAGGCCGACGAGCTGGGCCCCTCGTTTTCCCAGTCAAAGAAACAACCGGCCGAATCCGTAGCCAGCGGCGAAGAACACCAGGATCACGAGCGCAACGATCAGCGCAACCACCCCGATCATGGTCAGCATGGAGGGGCCATCCTCGTTCAACTTGCAAGCCCTCGCTGCTGTCCTATGCGCCGCACGCCACGCTCCACCCGCGCCGGCTCCCCATGCGATGACGCCGCTTCGCAGCGCTCCGCCAGCAGGTCCCCCACAAGGTAAATCGAGCCTGTTGCCAGCACCGCCCCGCGCTGCGGCGCCCTAGCTTGAGCCCACTCACGCGCCTGCACCAGGGCACGCCGCGGGTGTGGCTCGCAACGCACCTCCTCGAAGCCCTGCTGACGGGCCAGCGACTGTAGGGCAGCCGGCGAAAGCGCCCGTGCGCTGGGTGGCGCAGTGAACCATGCGCGCTCGCACAGCGCCAGCAACGTGCGCAGCATCGCCGCGGCGTCCTTATCCTCGAGCACCCCCAAAACCAGGCCCAACGGCCGCGCCCTTACAAGCTCGGGAAGCGATTCTGCCAGCGCCCTTGCGGCGTCAGGGTTGTGCGCTCCGTCGAGCACCGTCAGCGGCTCTTCGCCGATCACCTGCATCCGACCAGGCGCCACCGTGTGCAAAGCCGCCTCGCGCACCGCTTCCACGCGCGGCTCCGTCCCCAGCTTCTTCAGATATGCCTCAGCAGCGGTCTTGGCGAGGGCGAAGTTGGCACGCTGAAAGCGGCCGTCCGCCAACAGGGGCTCACTCCAGAGCGCTCCGGCCTGCACGATTTGGGCCCCCTGTTGCTGAGCGACGGTACGAGCCACGGCCAGCGCGTCCTCGTGCATTGCACCACCAAGCGCCAGGGTTTTGCCCGGAGCGAGGACCGCCAGCTTCTCGGCCGCGATATCGGCAACGGTTGGTCCCAGCCAGCGTGTGTGCTCCAGGCCCACGTTGGTCAGCACCGTCACCTCCGATTCGATCACGCTGGTGGCGTCGTAGCGGCCCCCCAAACCAGCCTCGATCACCGCCACCTCCACGCCCTGGCGCGCCAGCTCCCAGAACGCCGCCGCCGTCAGCAGTTCGAACTGCGTTACGTGGTCATCCTCACCGAGCGTGCGATTTACTCGCTCCGCTGCCGCAGCGGCTCGTGCCACCGCGCCGGCGAAGGCGCCCGGGTCGATGTCGCGCTCGCCCACCTGCACGCGTTCGCCGTAGGACACGAGGTGTGGCGAGGTGTAAGTGCCTGTCCGCAGCCCGTGGCGCTCCAGGATCGCCGCAATCATTCGCGTGGTCGAAGACTTGCCGTTCGTACCCAGCACGTGGATCGAGCGAAAGCTGCGCTCAGGGGAGCCAAGCGCAGTCATCATGCGCCGCATGCGATCCAGGCCAAAGCGCATCCCAAACAGCTCGAGCGAACGCAGATGACGCTCTGCTTGAGAGCCACTCCAGGGATCGCTCATACGGCGCTCAGTTCCGCTTCGAGGTGTGCCAGCTTGGTGCGCTCCCCCTCAACGACCGCTTCGGGTGCCTTGGCCACGAAGCCGCCGTTGGCGAGCTTTGCGCGCACACGATCGATCTCCGCCTGCAGACGCTCGCGCTCGGCTGCGCGGCGATGCTCCGCGGCGTGCAGGTCAAGACCGTCCTCGGAAAGCACCTCGAGCATTCCTCCGGGCAGCGGCACCGATGCAACCGCCTTCTGCTCAACGGCTGCCTCCCCTTCCGCGCTGGGAAGCAGACGCAGACGCGCGAGACGTGCCACCGATGCCGATGTGCTCTCGTACCCTTTGGCGGCCAAGCGGGCAGGCACGATCAGACCGGGGCGCGCGCCCACGCTGTCGCGCCAGCCTCGAATCAGCGTGATTGCCTCGATCGCACGCTCCATCAACACCTCAGCCTCGGGATCGATCAGCGCGTTGTCCGCCTGCGGGTAGGGAGCGCCCGCGAGCAATGCGCCGCTGCTGTCGAGGTGCGACCACAGCTCCTCGGTTACGAATGGGATCACCGGATGGCACATCGCTACGGTCTCACGCAGCACGTGCAGCAGCGTCGCCGCCAGCGCCCGGCGCTCCTGCTCCTCGCCCCCCGCTCCATCACTCACCAAGCGGTGCTTGACGAGCTCCAGATACCAGTCGCAGAGCTCGCCGTAGACGAAGTCGTACAACCCCAGCGCTGCGTGGGAGAAGTCGTAGTCCACGATCCTGGCCGCGGTATCGGCCTCGATCTGCTGCAGGCGCGAGAGGATCCAGCGGTCCTCAACGGCACGGGGTCGGGGCAGCGCGTGCGCGGGTACGACGGACACCTGTACCTCTGGCATCTCGCCGATTCTCAGGAGCACGAAGCGTGCTGCGTTGAAGAGCTTGTTGGCCAGCGCCTGTCCCTGTGCCACCTTCTCGGCCGAGTAGCGCACATCCTGTGAGGAGCTCATCGCCAGCAGACCAAAGCGCACGGCATCCGCGCCGTGACGATCGATCTCCTGCAGTGGATCGATACCCGTGCCCAACGACTTGGACATCCGGCGGCCGTCGGGCGCC
>DATBPO010000248.1:0-18329 GCA_036561265.1 Solirubrobacteraceae bacterium
GGCCTGTCGCGTCCCAAGGTCGGCTACCTGCGCTCGCTCGCCGAGCACGTCCTATCGGGCGAGCTGGAGCTGGACCGCCTCGATGGGCTCCCCGACGAGGAGGTGATCGCGGAGCTCGTCGCCGTCAAAGGACTCGGCGTCTGGACCGCGCACATGTTCCTGATGTTCCACCTGCAGCGCCCCGATGTGCTGCCCGTCGGCGACCTGGGCATCCGCAAGGCCATCCAGCGCGCCTATGCGCTTGAGGAGCTACCGGGGCCAGCGGAGATGGAGGCGATCGCCGAGCCCTGGCGTCCCCACCGCACCCTCGCCTGCCGCTACCTGTGGCGCTCGCTGGATAACGAACCGTAAGGCGCCCGCTGGATGTATATGCGTAAGGCGCCCGCTGGATGTATATACCGACACTAGATAGTATATACTGCTCGGATGGCCAAGCACTTGGTGGACATAGACGAGCGGGCTCTACAGGATGCAAGAGCCCAACTCGGTGTGACCACGATCAAGGAGACGGTTAACCGCGCACTGCGCCTGGTCGGTGGCGATCACGACACATCGGTGACGGAGCGCCTGGACGCGCTCGCCCGGGCTGATCTCGCGCCGCGCGAGCAGGCATGGCGCTAACGCATCTGCTGGACACGAGCGTCCTTACTCGCCTGCGCGAGCCGGCGGTCCGGGAATCGATTGATGAGATGGCACGGCGGGGGGAACTCGCCCGCGCAGGGATCAGCGACCTCGAGATCGGCTTCTCGGCGCGCAACGCCGGTGAGTGGGATCGCCTCACCGATGCTTTGGAGGCCTTCGAGCTGGTGGAGAGCACTGCCGAGCATGTGCGTCGAGCCAGACAGGTGCAGCGCCTGCTGGCTGCCAAGCACCAACGCGGACTCAAGGTCCCCGACCTGCTAGTCGCCGCTGCCGCTGAGACTCGCAGCCTTACCGTCCTGCATTACGACGGGGACTTCGATCTGATCGCGGCCTTGACGGGACAGGTCTGCCGGTGGGTCGTCCCGGCCGGCTCAATCGACTGAGCTCAGACCAGACAGCCCGACTTCAGACCGCCGAGACCTGCTCTTCCTCGGCCACGCGGAAGGAGGAGCCGCAGCCGCAGGCGGCGACGACGTTGGGGTTGTTGACCTTGAATCCTGCCCCCTGCAGGCTCTCCTCGTAGTCGATGACCGAGCCCTCCACGAAGGACAGGCTGGCGTTGTCTACGAGCAGCTTGAGGCCGTGGCTCTCAAAGACGATGTCCCCGGGGCGCTGCTCGTCGAAGGCGAGCTGATACTGAAAGCCCGAGCAGCCGCCGCCGCGCACGCCCACGCGCAGGCCGGCCATGCTGACATCGGCCTCCTCCTGGCCGGAGAGGAACTCGTGAACCTTCTCGGCACCCTTGTCGGTGATCGATATCATCGCTTTCCAAAGTATAGCGACCATCGAGGAGCCGTTGAGAAGCAGATGCCGAGTGCCGAGGAACTGAAGCAGCGCATTGAGAGCGCGATCCCGGGCGCCCGCGCGGAGGTCGAGGACTACACCGGCGGCGGCGATCACTTCCGCGCGACGGTCAGCGCAGAGGTCTTCGCGGGCCGCAGCCGCATCGAGCAGCACCGCCTTGTATATGACGTGTTCGGCAGCGAGATCGGCGGCGCGATTCATGCGCTGTCGCTGAAGACCCAGGTTGCAGAGCCTTCCGGAGTCATGCCCAGCTAGCTAGTTACCAGCCGCCCGCCCCACCCACAAGCCGTCAGGAGCCCGCCATGCCAGAGACAGAGACCACCAATCCCATCCGTGAAGCGATCGCCGAGGCGATCAGCGAGCATCCAACGATCCTCTTCATGAAGGGCAGCCCGGAAGCTCCCGCTTGCGGCTTCAGCGCCCGCACCGTGGCGGCGCTGCAGTCCCTCGACGCGCCATTTGCAGCGGTGGACGTGCTGCCGGACCCGCGCATCCGCCAGGAGCTTTCGGCGATCTCCAACTGGCCCACGATCCCGCAGTTGTTCGTCAAGGGCGAGCTGGTGGGCGGCTGCGACATCGTGATGGAGATGTACGAGTCGGGCGAGCTGGCGCAGACGCTGGGCGTGGAGAGCGCCGGGGAGCCGGCGGAGCCGCTGAGCACGGAGGTGCAGCCGGCGAGCGGCCTCACGATCGAGAACCGGCTGGGCTAGGTCCCGGGATCGGGCCTGGATAGGCGCAGAGCGCGGCCCCCACCCCTCCCCCTCCCCCTCTCAGTAATCGCTCTCGGCGAGCCCGAGCGTGCGCAGCACCCCGTCGGCCTGGCGAAAGCCGTAGCCGAGCACGCGCAGCGGAATCGCCTGGCGCGCCCCGGGCGGGGCCATGCGCTCCTCGTTGGCGCGGTACCACTCGATCGTCTCCAGCAGCGTGTCCTCGTGGTGCCCCGGCGAGTAGCCGAGCTCGCGCTTGGCCTTGGCGCTGCTGTAGGCCCACCACAGCGACGCCGTGCGGACTTCGCCGACGGTGATGGGCGGGCGCCCGGGGAAACCTTCGAGGGCCTGCACGATGGCGATCGCCAGGTGCGTGGGCATCTTGATCGCCGGCGGCTCCACACCGGAGATACGCCCCAGATCGGCTAGCAGGCGGTCGAAGGTGAAGTTGCGGTTGCCCAGGATGTAGCGCTCGCCGACGGTGCCCCTTTCGTCAGCCAGCAGATGGCCCTGAGCTACATCCTTGACGTCGACGACATTGAGCGCCCCCTCCACATAGGCCGGCAGCTCGCGGCGCAGGACGCGGCGCACGAGCTCGGTGGAGGAGTGGTTGACGTCGCCCGCGCCGAACACGAAAGCGGGATTGACTATCACCAGCGGTAGGCCGCGCGCGGCGAGGCGCAGCGCCTGCACCTCGGCCTCGTGCTTGGAGTCCATGTACGGCAGGCCGTAGCCGCCGCGGAACAGCTGGGTCTCATCGGCGACCGTGCCGCGCGGCGCGGGGCCGACGGCGGCGATCGAGGAGGTGTAGACGGCACGCGTCACATCGGCGCGCAGCGCCTCTTCGAGCACGATGCGCGTGCCCTCCACATTGATGCGAAAGAGCGCGTCGATGGGCGCCCGTAGGCTGGTGCTGCCGGCAAGGTGAAAGACCCGATCCACGCCGCGCATCGCCCGGCGCACCGCACGGCGGTCGAGGATGTCGCAGTTGACGGCCTCGTAGGGGAAGTCGAGGTTCTCGAGGTTCGTATCGGGGCGCACGGTCAGGCGCAACTCATCGCCACGTGCGACGAGCAGACGGGCCAGATGCGAACCGACGAGGCCCGCTCCACCCGTAAGGAGCGTCTTGGGCATCCACGCCAGTCTAGCCTTGACAACCCCATGACTCCAGTGAACAGACGATGTCTGCGGAAACCCCCGCAAGGAACGCCGGGCAATCCTCCGCTGCATGAAGACCCTCAACCCAGCGGCTGCACACGGCCCGATCCCCGAGTATGGGAAGGCCCTCATATTCGGAGGCGCGCGAGCTGTTCGCCGTCGCGGTGCTTGCGGTAGGGTCACCGGCGCATGTCCTCCGTCGCAGTGGTGACCGACACCACCAACTACCTCCCGCGTGCCCTGGCCGACAGCCAGGGCATCCACCAGGTCAGCCTCTACGTGGGCTGGGGCGCTGCTCCGATCCGCGAGCTTGAGATGCCCAACTTCGACGACTTCTACAGTCGCCTCCGTACCGACCCCGAGACCCCCACCACCTCACAGCCCTCGATCGGCGACTTCCTGGCGGTGTGGGAGCCGCTGCTGGACGCCGGCCAGGACATCGTCTCGGTGCACCTCGCCGGCGGCATCTCGGGCACCTGCGAGGCCGCCCGGCAGGCGCGCGAGGTCCTCGTGGAGCGCGGCCTGGGCGAGCGCATCGAGGTGCTCGACGGCGAAACGGCCTGCGGCGGATTGGGCCTTCTGTTGCTGGCCGGCGCCGCCGCGGCGCGCGCCGGGGGCGATAAGCAGGCGGTGGTGGAGCGCGTGCGCGAGGCGCGCAAGGCGCTGCGCATCTGGTTCTGCCTGGACACCCTGGAGTACCTGCGCCGGGGCGGGCGCATCGGCAAGGCCCAGGCCTGGCTGGGGGGCACCCTGAAGATCAAGCCCATCCTCTCGCTGGAGTACGAAATCGTGCCCGTCGAGCGCGTGCGCACCGCCGGCAGGGCCTTCGAGCGCATGGTGCAGTACATGCACCAGTTGCACGACTCCGGCGCCGATGGCTGGGTGGTGCAGCACATCCAGGCCACCGATCAGGCACAGCGGCTGATCGAACACGGCCGCGAGCTGTATGGCTCAGAGCCGGCCTTCGTCTCGGAGGTCGGTCCGGTGATCGGCACCTACACCGGCCCGGGTCTCATCGGCGTGGGCGCGATCCCGCGCACGCTTTTGAGCTAGCGACGACACCCCGCGCTCCTCGGCTGACGACGCCGGCCGGCACGCCCGCGAGCACGCGCGGTTGCGCGCGACGCCCTCGCGTCCCTCAGCTAACGGCGCCGCTTGCGCCGCCGGCGCCCGCGCAGCAACATCAGCGTGCCTACCGCAGCGGCGCCGATGGCGATCTCGCGCTGGTGGCGCTGGATCTGTCCGCGCCAGTCGGTTACACGGGCGACTTCGCCGCGCAGGGTCTCAAGCGAGATGGCCAGCTCCTGGCGGTTGCTCTCTATGGAGTCACGGATCTCAGCTGGGGATCGCTGCGCCGCCATCGGCCCCTCCCTTCGCGGCGTTCGCGGCCGCAGCAGGCTCGCCCGAGGCGCTCACGGTCTCGCGGATCTTGCGGGCCTCCTCGATCGCCATGTTGGGCACCGGCGGCGAGCTCGTCTTGACCAGGCGCGCGGCAAGCAGGCCGGCGGCTATCCCCAGCACCACGAGGATGAGGGCCATCACGAAGAAGCCCCAGAAGTAGGTGAAGCTGTTGCCGATGGGCAACTCGTAGTAGAGCAGCCAGGCAAAGCCGTTGAGCACGAAGATGAGGGCGACGACGAAGAAGATGCCCGCGGCTCCCGCGACGATCGCGCCGCGCGCCAGCTTTGTGACCTTCTCAGTGACCTCGGCCTTGGCGAGCTCGATCTCCTCGCGCACGAGCGTGGTGGCGCGCTCGGAGACCTCGGTGATCGCAGTGGCGATGTTCTGCGGCTGCTCCCGACGCGGCAGCACCGGCTGCGGCGGCGCCTGCTGAGCCTCGCTCACTCGGGAGGCTCCTCATCGAAGAAGCGCCGCCAGACCACCGCGGCAGTGCGCTGCGCAATGATGCTTGAAAGCGCGCCGAGGCCGGCCAAAAGGCCCGACCACATCAGTCGCTTGACCATCTCGTTCTCCATGAGTGCAATATAGAGGGGCCAGGTCGACGGCGTTCGCCGCCTGCACCGCTCGATTACGGAAGTGTATTGCCCACGGTGGTCGTCTCTAATCCGCCGCACACCGTTTCGACCACGAGCCACTTGGCGCGCTCGAAGTGCTCCTCATCGGCGGGCAGCAATCCGAAGATCCAGCCCGTGAGCATCTGCTCGATGGCACCGTAGAAGGCCATCGCCGCGAAGCCAGCGTCGATGTCGTCCTTGAAGGAGCCCTCGGCCTGCGCCTTGATCACGATCTGCGCGATCAGATCGTAGGCCTCGCGGATCTGCCCCAGGTGGGTCTGGCCGAAGGAGTTCGCCGCGCGCGTGACCTCGACGATGATGACCTTCATGAGGTCCGGGTCGTGGCGGTAGCTGTCCACTATGAACGACGCGATCGCCCCCAGCTTCTCGCGCACCGGCATGTCCTGCGCATCCACCTCGCGGATCGTGTCGAGCATCACGTTCCAGCGCTCCAGGAAGAGCGTGTCGAGCACCTTATCCTTGGAGGCGAAGTAGTGGTAGACGAGGCCGTAGGCGACCCCGGCCTCGTCGGCGATGTCCGAGACGCGGCAGGCATGAAAGCCCTGGCGCGCGAACACTTTCACGGCCGCATCGAGGATCAGGCGGCGCTTGTCCGAGGACTTCTTTGCGCGCGTGGCATTCATGCGTGCGCCTCCTGTGGCCAGCGGTAAGCGGAGGGCCGGCGGTTGGCGAGGGCAGGCAGCTGCGCGCGGATCTCCAGCTGGCGCTCAAGGTCGAGGTCGGCCACGATGTACCCCTCCCGGTCCTGAGCCTGCGCGAGCACCGTGCCCCAGGGGTCCACGATCATCGAGCGCCCGCCCGAGCGGTGGCCGCCTGGATGGGGTCCGATCTGGTTGGCGGCCACCATGAACGTCTGGTTCTCGATCGCCCGCGCGCGCAGCAGCACCTCCCAGTGATCGCGCGTCGTGGGCAGCGTGAAGGCTGCGGGCACCGCGATCACACGAGCACCCCTTACCGCAAGGATGCGATAGAGCTCGGGGAAGCGCAGGTCGTAGCAGATGGACATGCCCAGCGGCACGCCGCGCGTCGGAGAGCCACCCCGGACGCCCTGCGTCGCGGAGCCTCCCTGAGCCGTTTCGCTGAGCACGATCTCATCGCCCGGGTCCTCGATGTCGGACTCACGGTAGCTGTGCCCCTCGATTTCGACATCGAACATGTGCACCTTGCGGTAGACCCCCACGATCTCGCCCGTCGGAGCGACGTGCACGGAGGTGTTGGCGAGCTTCTGCTCCCCCGCGGGGGCCTCCACTATGGAGCCCGCCACCAGGTCGATCGCCAGCTCGCGCGCGATTGCACACGCCCACGAGATGGCCGGCCCATCGAGCGTCTCCGCGGCGGCGCGCAGATCCTCGTCTCGCCCCAGGGCGGTCCACTTCTCGGGCAGTACGATGAGCCTGGCACCGTCAGCCGCGGCGGCGCGCACGAGTCGATCGGCGGCAGCCATGTTCGCGGCCTTCTCGGCAGTGGAATTGAGCTGGACGGCCGCTACTCGCAAAGTGCGTTCCTCCCGCGGGCACCCTCCCCCGCAGAATAGATTGACTGGTCAGTCAACATCTCCAAGCATAGCGCCAAGCGAGGATCTGCATGGCGAGGGAAGCCGCGCTGCCGAGCGAACCGGGGCGGCATCCGAAGCTGCCGGCGCGGATGCCTCGGGGCGCCTTCCGATATTCCGCGGCCGCCGCCCGCTCAAGCGCTGGCGCTACGTGGGGGTGTTTTGCGAGGAGTTGATGCTGTGCGCGGCGCAGGTGCAGGTGGGTCCAGCCCGGCAGAGCTTTTGGGCGGTATTGACGCGCGAGGACGGACTGCTGCGCGAGCGCACGCACACCCTGATGCACCGAGGCGCAGTGGACCTGACCCCCGGGCGAGCGCGCATCCGCGATGGCGCGGCATTGGTGGACTTGACGCTTGCAGAAGACGCGGGTTGGGAGGCCACCTGCACGCACGGCGCGGAGCAGGTGTGGACACGCAAGCAGGCGGGCATCGCGGCCCGCGGCACGGTTGCCCTGGACGGCGGGACGCCCCGCACGATCGATGCCCTGGCGATCGTGGACGACACAGCCGGCTACCACGCGCGTGTGACGGAGTGGCGCTGGGCAGCGGGCGTGGGCGTCGACCCCGCAGGAGCGCCGCTGGCGTTCAACCTCGTCGAAGGCGTCAACGACCCGCCCAGCGGCAGCGAGCGCGCGGTGTGGGTCGACGGCGTCCCCCACGAGGTCGGGCCGGTCAGCTTCGCACCGAACCTGAGCGAGATCCACGCACAGGATGGCTCGACGCTGCGCTTCGCGCCCGAGGCCGAGCGCAGCCGCCACGAGAACCTATGGCTGGTGCGCAGCGACTACAGGGCCCCGTTCGGGACCTTCAGCGGCACCCTCCCGGGCGGCATCGAGCTGGCCCGCGGCCTGGGCGTGGTCGAGCACCATCGCGCACGCTGGTAAGGTGGTATGGTCGTATGGTAGTATGGTGTGATGGCAAAGAATATGACAGTTCGACTCGATGAAGAGCTCGCAGCCGACACCGAGGCGTTGGCCCGAGCAGAGGGCATGAGCCTGAACGAGACCGTCAAGCAGGCGCTGACGGAAGCCGTGGAACGCCGCCGACGCGACCCCAAGTTCAAGGCTCGCGTACGCCGCATAATTGAGGAAGACAGAGAGCTGCTTGAGCGGCTTGCCAAGTGACTGTCGAGTACGTCGACCTCGCCGATTACCTCGCCATCGCGGTCGAAGTCACCGGACTGGATACCGATACGGTCGCGAGAGTCGCCAAGATTCCTCTCGCTGACTCGGCGCTGCACGCTCCTGAAGCAGGGTTTGGCGACACCGACCTCTACCCCGAATTCGTTGAAAAAGCGGCCGTGCTGGTAGAGCGGCTTGCCAAGAACCATCCACTGCCAGATGGCAACAAACGGTCCGCATGGGTGGCGTTACGACTATTTGTTGAGATCAATGGCTGGTCGTGGGACCCAAGCCCCAGCATCGATGACGCCGAGCAAGCGGTGCTCGCCATCGCCTCGGGCGATTGGGACCACAATGCGATGGCGGGTTGGCTGCGAAACTATTTGACGGCTCCGACCGACTAGCACTCTTACCCCCGCCCCGCCCGCTGCCGCCCCAACTCCGCAAGCAGCAGCTTGGAGTGCATCGCCCCGATGAGCTCGCGCAGCGGCTCGGCCCCCGCGGCGATCATCTGTAGCGCGCGGTCGACATCGACCTCGCCGGCGAGGCGGTCCAGCAGCGCGCGGACCTCCTCCTGCACGAGCGGCTCCAGCGCGGTGCGATAGCGCAACGTGTCGTACACCGTGAAGCCCAGCGCCTCGTCGTAGCCGCCGGCACGGAAGTTGGCGATGGCCTCGATGATCTTGACGTCGTCCTGGTGGTAGCCGCCTCGCCCGGGGCTAAGCACGCCGATCTCCGCGAGGCGCTTCAGGACGTTCTCGGGAATGCCATAGCGCTCGCGTATGTCCTTGGCAGAGACGCGGCGCTCCTCCACTGAGGCGAGGGCGCGCTCCAGGATGCGGTCCTCCAGCTCCACCAGCGCGCGCACACGCTCGGGGTCGTCCTCCAGGACGCGCTTGATGACGCGCAAGGGCATGAAGCGCTCCTCCTGCAGGCGCTTGATGAGGGCGATGCGCTCGACGAGCTCGGGCGGGTAGTAGGCCATGTTGCGCGAGGTGCGCACGATGCCCTCCTCGCCCCCGAGCAGCCCCTCGCGCAGGTAGTGCTTGATTGTGCCCGCGCTGACGCCGGAGCGCTCGGCGAGCTCGCTCATCTTGAGCAGTTGCTGTTGCTCGTTGCCGGCGAGCGAGCTCACGCGCGAAAGCCGGTGGCCTCGCCGGCCTCGGTGGCGCCAGCGGCAGGACCGGCGACGGCGCCGGCCCGCAGGAGCTCGTAGGCCTCCTCAGGCGAGTAGCCGGCTTCGCGCAGGACCTCGGCGGTGTGCTCACCCAGCGCCGGCCCGGGACGCTGGCCGTGGTGGCCCGGGGTGCGGGTGAGCTTCACGGGCACCCCCAGCTGGCGCACACCGCCCTCCACCCCGGGCTGCTCGATCTCCACAACCATTTCCCGTGCACGCACGAGCTCGGAGTCAAGCGCCTCATCCAGGCCCAGAACGGGCTCAAGGCAGCAGTCGTGCTGGAGCGCAAACTCCTCCCATTCCGCGCGCGTGCGCTCCTTGAAGAGCTTCTGCACCTCCTTATGCGCCTCCGAGCCCGGGCCCTCGAACTGCTGCTCAATCAGGTCCTCGCGCCCTACGCCCCGGCACCATGCCTGCCAGAACTTGGGCTCAAGCGCACCCAGCGCCACCCAGCCATCGGCGCACTCATACGGCCGGTAGCAGATGAGCGAGCCCGCGAGCTCAAGGCCGCCGCGCTGCGGCACGATCCCCTCAGCGAAGTAGCGCCCCGCGACGAGCGCCAACCACGACAGGGCGCCGTCGGCCATCGAGACATCGACGATCTGGCCTTCACCGGAGCCGGGCCGGTAGAGGCCGCCGTCGCGCTCGCGCAGCGCCGCGAGGATGCCGAAGGCGGCCATCAAAGCGCCGCCGCCGAGGTCCGCGATCTGCCCGGCGGCCTGGATCGGATGCCCGCCCGCCCGCCCGCGCGCGCGCCCGCCCGCCCCGTCGCGCTCGCCGGTGAGGCCCAGCAGCCCCATGAGGGCTAGGTAGTTCATGTCGTGCCCCGCGCTCTCGCGCTTGGGGCCGTCCTGGCCGTAGCCCGTGATGGCGCAGTACACGATGCCCGGATTCACCTCGCGCATGCGCTCGTAGCCGACCCCGAGGCGATCGAGCACGCCGGGACGGAAGGACTCAAGCACCACGTCGTAGTCGTGTACCAACCGCAACAGCACCTCGCGCCCGGCCTCGCTCTTGAGGTCGATGCGGATCGAGCGCTTGTTGCGGTTGAGCGCCAGGAACAGCGCGGACTTGGCAGAGTCATCAGCGCCGTCGTAGTAGGGCGGCGCCCAGCGGATGTAGTCGCCCATACCGGTGTCCTCGACCTTGAGCACCTCCGCGCCGAAATCGGCCAGCAGCAGTGAGCAGAAACCACCGGGCAAGAGGCGCGAGAGGTCGAGCACGCGCACGCCCTCCAGGGGCAGGCTCATGGCTGAGTAACCCCCAGTAACCCCCGGGCCTCCTCCACGGTGGCGGGCCGGCGCCCGACGTCTTCAGCCATCTGGCGGGCCTTGGCGATGAGGTCGCCGTTGGAGCGGGCCATGGAGCCGTCGGGCAGATACAGGTTGTCCTCGACCCCCGCCCGCACCGACCCGCCCAGCGTAAGCGCGGCGGCGAGCAAGATCCACTGCTGACGCGAGATGCCGATGACCCCCCAGTGGGATTTGGGTCCGCCCGGCCCGGCCCCGCCCACAGGGATGTTCTCGACCATCGCGGCGAGGTTGCGCGGCGTGGGCGGGATACCGCCGACGACCCCCATCACGCAGTCGATGTGCAGCGGCGTCTGCAGGACCCCCATGTCGATCAGCGGCTCCAGGCTGCCGACGTGCCCGATGTCAAAGCACTCGTGCTCGGGCTTGATACCAAGCTCGTTCATCGCGCGCAGCAGCTCGATAATCTCCTCGAAGGGGTTGCTGAAGACCATGCTGAAGACGAAGTCCTTGCGCGAGCGCGAGTACTTGGCGTAGTTCATCGAACCCATATTCAGCGCCGCGACTTCGGGGCGGCAGGCGCGCAGGTACTCGATGCGCTTGGACACGGGCACGCCGATCGTGCCGGTGGAGTAGTTGATGATGACGTCGTCCACCGCGGAGCGGATCGCCTCGGTGATCGCCGTAAAGTCCTCGATCTCATACGAGGGCGTACCGTCGGGCTTGCGCGCGTGGATGTGGATCATGCTCGCCCCCTCCTCCACCGCCCGCCGCGCCTCCGCGCCGTACTCCTCGGGCGTATAGGGAATCGCGGGGCACTGCTCGCGGTTGGCGATGACGCCGGAGATGGAGCACGTAATGACTACCGGATCGGCGAGGCCCATGCCTAAATCCCCGCCCTAGTCAACGCAACACGCGACCAACACGCGGCCGCAAGGCCGCTCCTCAAAATATTCATACCGGCACCACCCCATGTCGCTTCCACGGCCGCTCGACGTGCTTGTTCTCGGCCATCTCAAGGCCGCGGCAGATCGTCAAACGCGTCTCGCGCGGGTCGATGACGTCGTCGATCAGGTCGTTGCCGGCGGCGACGTACACATCGAAGGTCTTGCGGAAGCCCTCGATCAGCTCGGCGCGCTTGGCCGCGGGGTCCTCGGCCTCCTCCACGACCTTGCGGAAGGCGATCTCCACGACGCCCTCCGCGCCCATCACGCTGATCTCCGCGCTCGGCCACGCGACGATCAGGTCGGGCTCATACGCGCGCCCGCACATCACGTAGTAGCCCGCGCCGTAGGCCTTGCGCGTGATGACGGTGATCTTGGGCACGGTGGCGTTGGCCACCGCATGCAGCATCTTGGCGCCGTGTCGGATGATGCCTTCGGCCTCTACCTTCGTGCCCACCATGAAGCCCGGGACGTCCTGCAGGAACACCAGCGGAATGCCGAAGGCGTTGCACAGGTTGATAAAGCGCGCCGCCTTGTCGGCGGAGTTGTTGTCGAGGATGCCGCCCAGCTGCTTGGGCTGGTTGGCGACGATGCCCGCGGGCCGCCCGCCAAAGCGCGCGAAGCACGTGATGACGGTCTTCGCCCACAGCCCCTTGATATCGAGATACTCGCCGTCATCGACAATCCGCTTGATTACCTCGTACATGTCATAGGGCTTGCGGTTTGACTCGGGGAGAACGTCCAGCAGATCATCATCGCCGCGCTCGGCGGGATCGTTCGTGCTCCGCAGCGGCGGGCGCTCCTCGCAGTTCTGTGGCATATACGACAGATACTGCTTGATGCGCGCGATGCACTCCTCGTCGCTCTCGACTTCCATGTCCCCCACGCCGGATTTGCGGCAGTGCACGCGCGAGCCCCCGAGTTCCTCCTGCGTAACGTCCTCACCGACGGCCGCCCGCACCAGGTGCGGCCCCGCCAGCGCCATCGACCCGCGCCCCTTGACCATCGGCACGAAGTCCGCCAGGCCGGGGATGTAGGCGGTACCGGCGGCGCAGGGCCCGAGCAGGGCTGCCACCTGCGGGATGACGCCGCTCATGATGACCTCCTCGCGGAACAGGTGCCCGGAGCCCGCGAACACCGAACCGGCGGCCTCCTGCACGCGCGCCCCCGCGCTGTCCAGCAGCCACACAAAGGGAATGCGCTTGGTCAGAGCCAGCTCGCGCAGGCGCGTGACCTTGATCTCGCCCGTCATCCCCATCGAGCCCGCCATCACCGTGAAGTCATACGCGCACACCGCGGTGAGGCGCCCGTCTACCTTGCCGTAGCCCGTGATGACGCCGTCCGCCGGGGCCTCCTTGCCCTCCATCGCGCGCTGGGAGAAGTGCGGGCGCCCGTGGATGCCGAGCTCCGTGAAGGTGCCCTCATCGATCAGCAGCGCCAGGCGCTCGCGCGCGGTGAGCTTGCCCTGCTCGTGCTGGCGGGCGATCTTCTCCTCACCACCACCCAGCATGATGGCGGCGCGGCGCGCGTGGAGATCCTCGACGAGGGGGCGCAGCAGAGAAGGTGTCGTCTGGGAGGACAAGGGTTCGTTTGGGGGGAGAGCCGGCAGAGCCGGCGTGTGGGCCGGTTTGCTTCGTAGATAGTGGTAAGTCCTACTTCTTACTCTGTCAGCTTGGATGGGGCGCCGTCAAGCGAGCGACTTGGTAACTCGCGCAGCGAGAGCTTGAAGCATTTGTAAAGCCGCCGGGAGAGGAGGCATCTTTTTTTGTTTTTGATAACTATCGTATCTACGTTGTATATACCTTTGCGATCAAAAACAAAAAACAACCCCCCTCCTCCTCCCTTCTTTACTTTGCCTTTATCTAGGGCAACAGCGGATCGAGCACCCCGGCGATGACCTCGGCGCCGAGGCCGGCTTGCTCGGCGTCGCTGCCGGCGGCCTCGAAGCCGATGACCTCGACACCGATCACCTCACAGCTCTCGCCGAGGGCCTCGAGCAGATCGAGGAGCTTGCCGTCGTCAAAGCCGCCCCCGGCCCTGACGGCGTGGCTGACGGGCATCGTGTTGGGGTCCATGACGTCGACGTCGAGGTGCACATAGACGGGGGCGCCGTCGAGGGCGTTCTGCATGAAGACCAGCGTCTCGAGGCTCGAGCCGATGACGGTGACCCCCGCCGAGCTGAGGTTCTCGCGCTCGCCCTCCTGCAGCTCGCGCACGCCGCACAGCACCACGCGCTCGCCCGGAATGTGGCCGTCAAAGCCCGTGTCCCATAGGCCGCACGCGCCGGCGAGGGCCATGCCGCCGAGGTAGCCGCTGGTGGTCGTGGCGGGGGTGTGGAAGGCGGCGTGGCCGTCGAGCCACAGCACACGCGCATCGGGGTGCATGCGCGCGACGGTCGGCAGCGTGGTGAGGGCGATCGCGGCGTCGCCCGCGAGCAGCAGCGGCAGGGTGCCGGCATTGAGCGCATCCTCGACCTGGCCGCCGGCCTCCAGCAGGCAGCCCCGCGAGCCCGCAAGGTCCTCTTGGAAGGGCTGCTCGCGCGGTGGCTGGGGCGAGCCGATGAGGCGCGGCTGCGCGCCGATCTGCCGGCCGATGGTGGCGGCGAGCGCCTCGACACCGGGGCTGGCCGCGGCAACGCGCTCGGCCGTGCGGCAGCGCATGGCGACGAGCGTCGCGTGCTCGGCGCGCGTGAGGGCGCTCATCGGAGTCCTCCCGCTGGGGCAGGGTGGCTGGCGTGGAGTCGCCGCCTGGCGAGCAATCCGCTCATCGCCCCCTCCACTGCGGCTCGCGCTTCTCAAAGAAGGCGGTTACCCCCTCGACGATGTCCTCGGTGGAGAGCGTCAGCGACAGCTGCGCGCGCAGGTAGTCCAGCGCGTCATCGAGCGGCATATCCATCTGCCGGCGCATCGCTTCCTTGCCCAGGCGCATCACGAGCGGTGACTTGGCGGCGAGCTTTGCGGCCCACTCGGCCACGAGGGCGTCGAACTCGCTGAGCGGCACGACGCGGTTGACGATCCCCGCCTGTAGGGCCTCTTGCGCGCTGAGACGCTCGCCGAGGAGCAGCATCTCGTTGACCTTCTTGCGCGGCACATTGCGGTAGATGAGCGCCATAATCATGAAGGGGAACGCGCCCACGTTGATCTCCGGCGTGCCGAAGGTGGCCTCCTCGGAGGCGACGATCAGGTCACAGGCGATCGCGATGCCAAGCGCCCCCGCCAGCACATGCCCGCGCGCCGCGCAGATCGTGGGCTTGCCCAGCGAGCCGATCAGCTTGAAGAGGTCCACGAAGAGCTGCGAGCCGAAGTGCTTGTGCACCAGCGGAATGTCGCCCGCGAAGCCGCCCAGGTTGGCGCCCGAGGAGAACACCCGCTCGTGCGAGGAGGCCAGCACGACGCAGCGCACGCGCTCATCGTCACGCGCATCCTGCAGGTGGCCCGTGAGCCCCCCCAGGATCTCCACCGACAGCGCGTTGCGCGTGTCGGGCTCGTTCAGAGTGATGGTGGCAACGCCGCTCTCCGCGACGTCGTACAGGACGCTTTCCCCGGGCATGGCAAGACTCTAATGATCCCGCGGGGGCGGCGTTCCTTCCCCAGACGCACGCGGCTCCTCCGGACTTTGGGTCATTACAAGAACCCTGTTAGGACGGTCGATCATTACAGCATCTCTGTAATGTCCGGCAGACCGGGGAATGTAGGGCGGACCTTGGCATACCGACGATAGACTGCGTGCAGGATGACCGCCAAGGAAAGGGTGCTGGAGCAGGTGCCGCGCTGGAGCGAGCACGACGCAGAGATCGCGCTTCGCGCCGTCGAGCTGGAGCATGAAGCGTGGGGCAGCGTGTCGCAGGCGACCGATGCCGCCGCCGCCCAGGTGATGCAGGACTTGGCCGAGGCGGAACGAGCGGAGCTCGGCGAGACGATCGCCGAAGCATGGCGGTACCAGAGCCATAGATGAAGCGCGGCGAGGTGTGGTGGTACGAGAGCCCCGACGAACCACCGCGACCGTGGGTGATCCTGACGCGTGACGAGGCCATCGACCGGCTGACGAAGATCCTGGCCGCACCCGCAACCCGCACCATCCGCGGCACCGCCCCGCGCGGCAAGTAGGAAGTCCTACTGTTTACTTTCGCTGCCAGGTGCGTTAGCTTGAAAGGCCCCGAAAAGAGCGAGAGAGAAGAGGAGCCCAGACCATGGCCACCGCTGAGAGCGTGCTGAAGCCGGACTTCGCGGCGAAGCGCAAGCACTTCATCTTCAACGAGGAGCACGAAGCGCTGCGCGAGTCGGTGCGGAGCTTCGCGCTGAAGGAGCTGGCGCCGCATGCGGCGGAATGGGAGGAGACGACGTTCCCGGACTCGGTGTTCACGCGCATGGGCGAACTGGGCTTCCTGGGCCTGGACAAGCCGGAGGAGTACGGCGGGCAGGGCGGGGACTACTTCAGCGCGATGGTGCTGGCGGAGGAGATAGCGAACGCCAACTGTGGCGGGCTGGCGATGGGCGTGGCGGTACAGACGGACATGGCGATGCCGCCGATCCTGGCGTTTGGCACGGAGGAGCAGAAGCAGCAGTGGGCAGCGCCGGCGATCAAGGGCGAGAAGATCCTGTGCCTGGGCATAACGGAGCCGGATGCGGGCAGCGATGTAGCGGGCATCAAGACGCGCGCGGTCAGAGACGGCGATGAGTTCGTGATCAACGGCTCGAAGACCTACATCACCAACGGCCACCGCGCGGATGTGATCGTGCTGGTGACGAAGACCGACCCGGATGCCGGCTACGACGGTTTCACGCTGTTTTTGGTGCCGATGGACGCGCCGGGCGTGATCCGCGAGAAGAAGCTCGAGAAGCTGGGCATGCACGCCTCGGACACGGCGCTCTTGGCCTTCCAGGACGTGCGGGTGCCGGCGAGCGCGATGCTGGGCCAGGAAGGTCGCGGCTTCTACCACATCATGTGGGAGCTGCAGGGCGAGCGCATGATCGGCGCGGCCGGCTGCGTCTCGGGCGCCCAGAAGTGCTTTGACCACACCCTGAAGTACGCCAAGGAGCGCGAAGCGTTTGGCAAGGCGATCGGCCACTTCCAGGTTATCCGCCACAAGTTCGCCGAGATGGCGACCAAGATCGAAGCCGCCCGCCAGCTGGTGTATATGACCGCCTACCGCTTCTCACAGGGCGAGTACCCCGTGCGCGAGATCTCGATGGCCAAGCTGTACTCGGCGCGCATCGCCTGCGAGGTAGCGGATGAGTGCATCCAGATCCACGGCGGCGCGGGCTACATGCGCGAGTACAACGTGGAGCGCGTATGGCGCGACATGCGCCTGAACCGCATCGGCGCGGGCACCGATGAGATCATGCTCGAGGTCATCGGCCGCAGCTTCGGGCTGTAGGCCGGGACGACAGGCCCGGTCGCCCCCCCAACACGAGATGCCTGTAGACCCCCCTTTCAGCGAGGAGCACGAGGAGCTGCGCGCTTCGGCGCGTGGCTTCATCGAACGCGAGCTGACCCCCCACGCCGCACAGTGGGAGGAGGACGAATGGTTCCCCAACGAGGTATTCGGCAAGATGGCCGCGCAGGGTCTTTTGGGCCTGAAGTACCCGGTGGAGCTCGGCGGGCAGGGCGGCGACTACCTGCACGAGGCGGTGCTGATCGAGGAGCTAACGCGGATCGGCAGCGGCGGCACGGCGGCGGGCATCGGCGCGCATGTCAACATCGCGACGCCGCCGATCTGGAAGTTCGGAAGTGAGGAGCACAAGCGCAACTACTTGGAGCCGGCGATAAGGGGCGAGAAGATCGGGGCGCTGGCGATAACGGAGCCAGGGGCGGGCAGCGATGTGGCGTCGCTGCGCACACGGGCGACGCCGGTTGACGGCGGCTGGGTGCTGAACGGCGAGAAGACCTACATCACCAACGGCGTGCGCGCGGACTTCATGGTGACGGCAGTCAAGACGACGGAGGAGGGCGGCCACCATGGGATCTCTTTCTTAATCGTGGAGCGCCAGGAGGGAGTGCACAGCTCGGCCCTGCACAAGCTCGGCTGGCGTGCCTCGGACACCGCGAGCATCGCCTTCGAGGACGTGTTCGTGCCGGCCGAGAACCTGTTGGGGGCCGAGCACGAGGGCTTCAAGCTGATCATGGCCAACTTCCAGTGGGAGCGGTTGGCGATGGCGCTCGGCGCGGTGGGCGCGATGCGCGTGGCCTGGGAGCGCACCGCACAGTACGCGCGCGAGCGCAACGCCTTCGGCCGACCGCTGAGCGGCCACCAGGCGATCCGCCACAAGCTCGCCGATATGGCGACGAGCGTATATACGTGCCAGTGCGTTACCTACGACGCGCTGCGGCGCTTCGTCAATGGCGAGGAGCCACTGAAGGAGGTGTCGATGGCGAAGCTCCTAACGCAGCGGGCGAGCTTTGAGCTAATGGACGAGTGCCTGCAGATCCACGGCGGCGCGGGCTACATGCGTGAGTACTGGGTCGAGCGGGCAGCGCGCGACGCCCGCCTCGGTCCGATCGGCGGGGGTAGCGATGAGATTATGCGCGAGATCTTGGGGCGCGTGCTCGCGCTCTAGCCTTCTTGGCCTTCTGCGCCTTCGGGCAGCCGGTGATGGTGATTTTGGTGTTCTGTTTGATGAGGGCGTTGTTCTGCCCGGTGAGGGTGGTGGGCATGGTGAGCTTCTGGCCGCAGACGCTGCCGTTGGCGCCGGCGGGTAGGTTGGCGGTGAGGACGGAGTGAGGCCCCTGGGGTAGCTTGAGCTCGAAGCTCGTGATTGGCGCGTCGGGTGCGGAGGCGAAGGTGCTGGTGGTGATGCCCTTCTTGATGCTGGTATTGCCGACGAGATCGAGACGAACGCCCTGGGCCTGGAGGATGATGACGAGGTCGGGGAAGGCGGCGCCGCCGTGGGAGACCAGGTAGGCGGGGCCGGTGGCTGGCATGCTGAGAACGGGTGTGAG
>DATBPO010000249.1:0-5534 GCA_036561265.1 Solirubrobacteraceae bacterium
GAACCAACCGGCCGTGCGGTCGGGGCGTCCTCCCCCCAATCCACCGGGCCCAGTGCCTCGTGCTCTTGGCGAGCAACCTCATTGGGGTCGGCGCCGTGCTGACGCTTGAACTCCAAGTGCTCGCGGATGGCATCGTCGAGCAATCCCATTGCGCCTGCAAACCATACCTTCCGCGGCGAACGCCGTCGCCGAACGGCTGCGATGTGGCTCACGCTCCCAACCCCATCCCCGGTCACTACACTTGCAGCACCCGCGCCGGACTTCTCGCGTAGGAACGAGCGTGGGGCTATAGCTCAGTTGGGAGAGCGCCTGGATCGCACCCAGGAGGTCGGGGGTTCGAGTCCCCCTAGCTCCATAGGTATGAAATCCCTGCAAATCGCAGGGATTTATGGTGGGGCCTCGGGACGCTTCGGGGCTCCAAAAGGGGCCAAATCGCCCCGTTGTCCCATTCGTTGGCCTTAACGTCTTCAGCGGCGCGTGGTTGAGCGGTGCGTGAAGGGGCACTCTTGGGGCTCATCGTCGAAGCGCATCAGCTCCCAGATTGCCTGGCGCTCCTCGACTGTCAGACGGCGGTTGCGGGTCTGCTGGTAGACCTGCAGCGTGAACGCGGCTGAGGTGTGGCCGATTTGGTCGGAGATCCAGTGGGGGTCGCGGCCGGCCTGTGCCGCGAACATCGCCCATGTGCGTCGTAGCGAGTGTGGGGTGATCTTGGGCAGCGGCGGCATGCCTGCCTGCGTGCGCTTCTCGTTGGCCAGCGCCACGCTGCGGCCAAGCATGCGGTCGCGGGAGCGGTTGCGGTCGCGGGGTTTGCCCGTCAGCGTGCCGAAGAAGTGGTCCTCTGGACCCATCGGGAAGCCCTCGCTGACGCGCTGCTCGCGGTGTGCCAGCAGTTGCTCCTTCAGCCACGCCGTCATCTCCACCTCGCGCACGCCCTTCTCTGTCTTGGCGTCCGGGATCTTGAAGCGCGCGCGGGCCAGGTCCACCTGCGAGCACGGCATCCCGCACAGCTCCGAGATCCTGAAGCCCGTGAGGGCCAGCGTCGCAATCGTGCCGCGGCGGCCCATGCGGTGCGAGCGCTGAGGGGATCGATCGAGCTCGCCCGCCGCCTCCAGCAGCGATTTGAGCTCATCCACCTCCAGGTAGGTCTTCACCTTCTTCGGCGTCGGCAGGAACCGCTCGCTGCGCTGGCCCACCCTTACCGGGTTGCGCGCTACGTACTCGTAGTCGCACGCGCGCTGCATGATCAATCCCAGCAGCTCCAGCAGCTTGTTGATCGACGAGTTCGCCAGCGCGCGCTTCTCGCGCCTATAGGTCTTACCGCCCCTCCCCTTCACCGTCTCCATCAGCGGCTTGCCGCGCTCGGCCGCAGCGCGGATCTCCTGCGAGCGCTTGGCCAGCTCGTCGCGGAACTCATCCACCATCGGCACGTCGATCTCAAGCAGCTCGTAGCGGCCAAACGCCGCCAGCAGGTACGGCAGGCGCCACTCGAAGTCCTCGATCGTTCTCTCCGCCAAGCCGTGGCTCTTCTTCGCGTCCACCACCTTGCGCGCGAACGCGCTGAAGAGCTGGTGGCCGTCCAGGCGCTCACGTCTCTGCGAGCGCGTGGCCGAGGGCCTCGTCTGCGGCGGCATCCACGTGCCGCGCTCGATCTGCTGCTCGATCCGCTCCAGCTCGATCTCCGCCCGCGTGCGGTTCCATCCCTCGCGACTCGTGCCAAAGGGGACGCGGTAGCGCCTCCCATATGCGTGCACTCGCGCGCCGAACGTCGCGGTCCCACCGTCCTTCCAGACGTGCTCGGTGATTTCACCCCTGTTTGGACGCGGCATCAGAGCGCCCCCTCAGTCTGGCTCCTGCGATTCGGGTGCATCGACTCACCTCCGGTGTTGTGCGGCGGGCCTCCATATGTGCCTCGCCTGCTTTGTTTTGTGGCTTCTCAGGGCCGCCTTACTTGCGCCGGCGGCTGCTTACGTGCGCGCATCGCCTGCTGCGCCGTGTGCAGGTCGAAGCGCAGGCGTGCCTTTGGTCCGTCGCCCAGGCGCATCGCGCCGAGGTCCATCGCGTGCTCGTATACGTAGTCCACGGACACGTTCAGCGCGCTCGCCAGTTCCTTGGGGTTCAGCAGCTGGTGCGCGGCGGGTCCCGCGCCTGCCAGGAGTCTCGCCACGCGGCCCGCGATCGCCTCGATGTCCTCGTGGTCGAGCGTCACTGTCGACTCCCGTGGAGCGCGCTGTGTGTCGGTGCCAGGCCGATTCGCATAGATACCAAATTAGCAAAAGAAGCAAACGTAGCCGTTGGGGTTGGGTGGCTGCGTCCGCGTGGGCCCGGCCGGACCCCGCGCCCCTCGGGGGGCGTTTGGTCCTGGGAGGAGAGGGCCGGGCCCGCGTCGACGCAGCCACGCGGTTGGCGGCGGTTGTTTAGGGGAGGCCGGGGTGGCTGGTGCGTCGCAGTGCGCTCTCTTGCACGAGCGTCCATGCGTCGCCCGGGGTCCAGCGGCGGGGTGTGGGAGCTGCGTTTGCGTCGCGGTCCTCGCGGGTCACGGGGCGGCAGAAACGGCGCGCCGGGCGCTCCGCGAGGTACAGCTCGCACATCACGCCGGCGTTCTCCGCTGGTTCGTCGGGGTGGATGCGCGCGATCAGCCGCTCATCGCTGCGCCTCACGCGGTCGCGGTCGATCACCAGCGTGCTCCCGTTCGCTCCCGGGGTGGAGATGATCTCGCGCTCGCCCTCCGGGGTCGTGTAGCTCGCTAGGCGGGTGCTCTGCTCAGCGGGCTGGTTGGGGCGCTTTCGCCTCGTGGTCTGGCGTGTGGGTGCGGTGACGCTCATGGCCGTTTTCCTTTCGTTTCAGGGTCCCGCTAGGGCGCGGGGCCGATTCCCCGACCACCGGCACGCCGCAGGCGTGCCACAATCGGGAGGGGTCGGCCCTGCGCCCGGGTGCGCGGCTCAGCCCAGTCCAAGGCCATCCCCGAAGGGACGGCCTCTAGCGAGCTCGCGCTCGGGATTCCTGCCGGGTGGCGGCAACTCGCGTTCGTTTGCCAAGCGCAGCAGCACATCGGCGTGGCACGGCTTCGGCGCACACCAGCACCCCAGTGTCTTCCCGCGCAGCTCCGAGAGCCGCTCAAGCATCCGCGGCTCGCTCAGCACGTACCGTTCGTAGCGCTCGATCACCTCTTTGCGCGTGCCATCGCGACCGGGTTTCCACGGGTTGCCCCAGAAGCCATCCGAGCCCGGCGGTGCATCCTCGGGGAGCGGCAGGCGCCCGACATACACCTCGTACTCCTCGCGCCTGCAGTGCACCACCCTCGGGGCGATCGCCGGCATCCCCGCCCACCTCGCGCCCGCGCCGTAACCGTCCAGCTCCTGCGCTGTGACCTGTGCGGCGTCTCCCCTGCGCGTCGCCATGTCGCGCGCGATCGTTCTGCGCTCGCGCGTCATCTCCCCGTTGCTCGTGCGGCGCCTCGCCCGTAGATGTTTGATCGCCAGGCTTGCCTCTTGCACTGTTTGTGGGGGTGTGAACGTCGTGCCCGTCCGCTCTGCCAGCCACCGCAGGTAGTTCAGCTGCTTCGATGTGGGCGGTCCCGGCTGCATCACTCGCCCTGCGCGGCGCTGGGGACACCTCGCGGTCGGGTGGGCCAGGGGAGAGGGACGGCTTCTCTTGACCGTCTCGGTGCTCGGCCTGTCATCCGACCCCGCATTTGCGCTACAGTTTAGCCAGTGGCCAAAACAAGCAAAAGAAGCAAATCTGCCGGGGAGGGGGAGGAGCGGGGGCTCGCCGACATGCGCGAGAGCATCGCCGGCTGGTCCTCAGCCTTGGAGGCGCACCGTCTCGCGCCGCCCGATAGCGGTTTCAGCGCACGCCTCTCAAGCCTTGCCGCTGCCGCCGGGGAGCAGGCCCGCGTCTACCGCGCCGCCGCCCCCGACTACGAATGGGTCCCCAACAGCTCCGGCCAACCCCCATATGAGCTCCAGCCCGGCAGCGGACGACGCGGACCACAGAAGCTCTGGCACGCCTTCGATGACGCCGTCGCGCAACTCAGTGAGGCCACCGAAGGGCAGGACATGCTCACTGTCGCCCACGCTTACGAGCGCCTCGCCGCTGCCGCCGCCCGCCTCGCGCAGGCCATCGAACGCGAAGACCTAGCCCCCCAGCGGCCACCCGCACGCACCCGGGCACGCCGCACCGCCTGACCAGCAAAGACGACGCTCCGCCCGAGCACGGAGACGAGGCTCGGCTAGGCGCGCCTGCGCGGCAGTATCTGGCTCTCCCCGTCCCACACCGACTGCGCGTGACGCTCACGCCGCCGCGGCAGCGCCGCCCCCTGCGGCGACCACACATCACCCGCGCTCGCCGCCTGGTCCTTCCCGTCGCGCGGGGTCGACTGTTTGCCCGCGAACGCCTCGAAGTCCTCACGGCGGATCCGGAACACATGGCCGTAGCGCTCAGCCGGCAGCACACCCTTCTTGATCCAGTTACGAATCGTCTGCGGCGTCACGCTCAACGCCGCCGCCACATCCTCCGAAGTCAAAAAACCCGCGTCCACCACTCAACAAAAATAGCAAAATATTCGGGGCCGGGGGTGGTATCCTTGGTCAACGGCAAGGCTCAAGTCAAGGAGGAACGATGACGCCACCAGCCGACGGAGACCCCGGCTCCGACCCCACACCCACGGACGAGTTACTCGCACGCATCATCCCGCTGCGCCACCGCAGCCCACAAACACCCCCGCCACGAGAAGACCAGCCACCCAGAGCAGACCGCGAGGACGCCTCGCCGCGCACACGCTCCATCTGGGACCCCGCCGCCTGCGAGCCCGTCCTGCGCCGCCGCACCACCCCCGCCACAGCCACTCCCACCCCCGGCGAGGAACGCGCTGCTCGCCCCCGCATACGCGACGCCGCGCTCGCCGGCGCCGCCGCGATCCTCATAACCGTGCTCGTCCTCAGCCTCACCGCGCCCTTCGGCCACTCCGGGAGCGCACCCCGCGCGAGCACCGCGCTCGAAACACACACCGCCACGCCGGCTAGCACGCCCCCGCACCACAGCACGCGGCCCCACCCCTCCCCCCACCACCCAACCACCACCCACACACGACACCCAACCATCCCCGCCACCCAGCCCCGGCCCACGGCAGTCCCGGCCCCAAGCGCCACGGCCCTCACCGTGCCCGCGAGCGGCGGCACGCCCCCCCGTGCCACGGGCGCCGCCAGCGAGTTCAGCTTCGAGCACTAACGTCAGCCACACGCCGCGCCCCATGCTCCTTCGGGGAGGGCCGCGCCTTCGATGCGCCGCGCCACGCGATCGATCAGCGCCGCCATGCGCTCGATCATCGCGATGCCCGCGCTCTCCGACCACGACGCCAGGTACGGGACCGAATAGCCCGCCGTATCCACGCCCAGCACGCCGCACACCGTGAACGCCACCGACTCCACCACCAGATCCCTCCGCCGCGCCTGCCAGATGCGGGTCTCCCTCCTCGCGCTCCGCCCGCAGCAACGCGTGCGCCAGCTCGTGCACCAGCGTCCTCACCCGCATATTCA
>DATBPO010000250.1:0-3373 GCA_036561265.1 Solirubrobacteraceae bacterium
TTTCGCGATCGTGCGCGCGCGCTGCCGACGAGTGCTGGCTCGCCCCGGTGTTTATCGTTTCCACCGCATGCCCCATCAGCAGCGGGATCACGACCGTCATAACCATCGCCAGGCTGGCCAGCCCCCACGAGATGATCAGGCCCCGCTTGTACGGGCGCAGGAATCCGAGGAGTCGGTAGAAGGTCGGCATAGTTGCTTGGTCAACGATTATTGCAGTTCGCGTGAAAAGCCCGCACTGGGCGCCGGGCTGTGCGACACCTGCCGCCATCGGCAGGTCGTAAACAACACGCGCGGGTCGAGCTTCTCGCTCTGCACCCGCTCACGGACGGACCCAGCCTATCCACGCTACCCGCGCCTGCCGGTGCGCGAGTGCCCCGGCTATGAGGTGGGCGGGGAACGTGGCGGTGGCCTACCCTGATTTGCCGGAGATACGCGAGCGAGAGGTGAAGGTTTAGTTATACTTTTGGGTATGACTTATAAGGTTGGGCCCAAGGGGCAGGTCGTACTCCCCAAGCGCGTGCGCGAGCGGCTGGGTATCGAGCCTGGCGATGAGGTAACGGTCGAGGAGTTCGAGGACGAGGTGAGAATCCGCCGCGCATCCTCCGAGGTCGCGCTGAGAGGTCTACTCAGCGATTCCTCCGACGAGATTCCGCTTACCCAGGCGCTCGAAGCCGATCGGCGCTGGGAGATCGCACGTGAGGAGCTGCGGATAGCCGAAGGCGGGATGCGTGGCCTCCACCGTCGTCGTTGATGCATGGGCAGTGTTGGCGCTGCTGGACGACGAGCCGGCGGCGTCTCGGGTAGAGCGGGTGCTCATCGATCACGACGCTGTGATGTCGTGGATCAACCTTGGCGAGGTCTTCTATACGGCGATTCGCCGGCGTGGTGAGGAGCGCGCACTGAAGGCCATGCGTACCGTGCGCAAGCGCGTGAAGGTCGAGGAGATCAACAGCGCGCTTGTGCTCGCTGCTAGCCGGATCAAAGCAGGCAACCGCCTGTCGTATGCCGATGCTTTCTGCGTAGCCACGGCACAGCGTCACCGCGCTCCGCTTTACACCGGCGATCCCGAGATCCTCGCCTTCGCTGGCGACTTGAAAGTGGTTGACCTTCGCTCGGCGTTATGAGGTCGGCGGCGAGAGCAGCATCACCGCGCCGCCCTGAACCGCCTCGGCGATGTAGTCGTACAATCTCGTGCCCGTCAGCTGCTTGACGAGCGGGGCGTCTACCGAGCGGTTCATCTGCGAGACCTTCGGGGTTTCCGGCGTGAGGGTGTAGCTCAGCGGGTGCCCCAGCTCTTCTGCCACGTCTTCGGCGCGGAACATCAGGGCGTGCTTGGTCGAGGACTTGGCCCCCGGCGGCGGCGGGATCGTCACGATCACCTGATCGACGCCGCCGACGTAGCGGAATGTGTACAGCGCCAGCTCCAGTGCCTCGCGGCCCAGCAGCAAAGCCCGCTCCGTCGAAGGCTTGCCTTCCTTGATCGAGCAGCTATGGCCACCACCGCACAGCTGATACAGCACGCTGTTGCCTTCAAGTCGCGCCGGCTGCTGCCCCGAGCGGTTCTCGCCGATCGTCATCGGCTGGCCCTGCAGCGTGGGGGGGCCGCCCGTTACTTCCACGATCTGCTTGCCGCTATCCAGGCGATACTCGGGCGCCACATGGGCCGCGATCTGCTGCGCCGGATCGACCCCGCTGCTGCCCGGGTGCCAGGCTGACCACGGCTTCGGTGCAGCCGCTTTGGGGGCCGAGAGCAGCAGCACCAAGACGCTGAGTGCGCACAGTCCCAGCGCTCCCAACGCTCCGAGCAGGAACTGGAAGCGAGGGGAGTGGTTGGGCGTTGGCGGGGGAGGGGGTGGTGCGATCGGCTCCAACTCAACCGGCGCGGAGCCTGGCGGGAGTCCGATGGGTGTCGGCAGGAATGTCGCCTGGCTCCCCAGGTCCAGGCTCTGCGGATCCACCTTCGGCTGGGTGCCCGCGGGATCGGGCGGGCGCTGCATGGGCTCGGCTCGCTCGCTCACAGCGCCGGCCAGATGGACTCGTCATTGATATCGATCGCCGGCGCCTGCAGCTGTGCCGCATCGAGCACCTCCACCACCTCATCGCCGTGCAGCTCGCGCCGCTCCACCAGCGTCTCCGCGATGCGCAGCACCTGCTCGCGGTTGTGGCGGATCAGGCACACCGCCGTGATGTAGGCCTGGCCTAGGATCTGCGCCGCCGCGCGGCGCTTGCCGGGATCAGAGAGCACCGCCGCAATCGGATCGCCCGACTCGCGCATGCCCGCCGCGCGGTTCATGATCTGCGCGCCGATGCGCTCGAAGCGCTGCATGTACAGATCCTCGGTCTCCCGGCGCTCCTCCTCGCTCGCAAAGCGTCGGCCGTTGCAGTCGATCGGCTCCGGGCCCATACCGCACATGCCCACCATCCACGCCGCGCGCTGCGTCGCGCTCTGCACATCGCCGCCCACGCCTGTGGAGTTCTCGCCGTAGAACACGTGCTCCGCCGCCATCGCGCCCAACGTCCACACCAGTTTGCCCACCTCCTCGTGGCGCCAACTGGAGAAGCGCTCCTCCTTCTCGATCGCCTGGTGGTGCCCCAGCGAGCCCCCGCGCTTGCGGATCGACAACCGCGTTGACAGGACATCCTGCATATACACGTGGCTTGCCACCGCGTGGCCCGCCTCGTGGATCGCCACCGCCTTGGTCTCCGCCGGGATGTAGTCGATCCCCTGCGCCGTGCCCGACTCGATCGTCGTCATCGCCTCCACGATGTCCCCCCAGGCAAAGCGCGGGCGCGCGTCGGAGTGCGCCAGCGTCAGCGCCATCGAGCACACCTGCTCGATCATCGCCGGCGAGTAGCCGTTGGTGATCCGCGCCAGCTCATCGCGGCGCTTCTCGCTGTCAAGCTCCGGATCGTGATCCACCTTCGCCATATACAAGTCGAAGATGTCCTTGCGATCGTCTGCCGTTGGCGTGCGAAACCAGATATGCCGCCCCATCCGCCCCGGACGGATCAGCGCCGGGTCCAGGCGGTCGATCGGCACGTTCGTCGCGCCGATGAAGTACAGCTGCTCCGCGCGCGGCTTCGGTGGCCGCAGCCGCAGCGGCACCGGTCCCACCTTCGCCGGCACGACATACGTAGCGTCGAGGAACGTGTTCAGGCGGTTCGTAAAGAACTTGCGCATGAACGGCGGCTCATCCACGCCGTCCATCTGCACCAGCAGCTGGTTCAGCGCCATCCCCCCGCCCATCCCGCCCATCATCCCGCCCGGGAACATCACGTTCGAGATCGAGCTGCCAATGCGGTTGACGATCGGCGGATAGAGGCTATGCGGCGGCTCAGCCCGCGCTGCGAACATCCGCTCACGCCACGCGCG
>DATBPO010000251.1:0-8490 GCA_036561265.1 Solirubrobacteraceae bacterium
CCATCGGCGCAATGCTTCCCAGGCAAGCTCGCTGCCCTCCAGGTGTCGCAGTCGGACGACATCGACGAGTGAGCGTTCCGGCGAGTAGAGCCCGAGTGGCCGTCTGGCGCCGACATCGACCGTCTCGCGTCCTAGGTCGAATGTACGAGCGTTGAACTGGTGCAAGCGACATGGTGCCCGCAGAGCCGGGCGCCTGTTGCCGCGTGGGATGGCAATGTCGATCGCGGCTGGGATGGCGTCGATGAGGCCGTGGCGGGCCAGGGCTGTCTCAAGGCAGAGCGTGGCGCGGGGGACACGTTCGGCAAGCTCGATCAGGTCCGTGTCCGCAGGCGGGGCGCCAGCCCATCGGTAGACGCCACCGCCAAGGGCGACGATCTCCCCGGCGTCGCGGAGCTGGTATAGGCGCCTATCGCTGACGCTGGCTTGCCGGGCCTCGCCGTAGCTGAATGTATCGCCGAGCAGCGCTCGAAGGTCGCTGATGCTGGCTGCCTTCACGAGAGGAAACCATACCCAATAACCGGGTATATGGGTACGATTTCCTGCGCACCCCTTGGTGACAGGTAGCGAAGGTGGCCCCGACGCACGGTAACGGTAGACCCGAAGCAGTAGAACCCGGAAGTGAGCTAATCGCCCGGGAATCCCGCAGTCTAGCGCCCGTCAACGCCCCGAGCGCAACCGCCGCGCGAGCGCAAGCGCCTCCTCGCGCGAGGCGAAGGACAGCTCCACGCGGTAGCCCCCACCGGGCGCTGGGCGAGCACCAACGTCAGCCCCAAGCGCGAGCGACAGCGCCTCGGCGATCTCCGCAGCCGCGGCCTCCTGGTCGGGGTGCGCCTTGCCCCTGCGCGGAGCGCGACCGCTCCCCTTGCGGTCCCTACTCCCGGCCTCATTGCTGCGCCGCGCGCGATCCTCGAGTACCCGCACGGACCAGCCCTCGGCCGCGGTGCTGCGCGCCAGATGCCGACGCGCCCCGTGATCCTTGGCGGTCAGCAGCGCCCGCCCGTGCCCCTCGCTGAGCGCACCGCTCTCGATCAGCTCAAGCGCCTCATCGGGCAGCTCCAGCAGCCGCAGCAGGTTGGAGACGGCCACGCGGCTGCGTCCCACACGGCGCCCGACCTGCTCGCGCGTGAGCCCCAGCTCCTCCACGAGCGCCATGCAGGCGTTGGCCTCCTCCACCGGATTGAGGTCCTCGCGCGCCATGTTCTCGATCAGCGCCAGCTCCAGCGCCACCGCGTCCTCGCGGGCGCGCACGAGCGCGGGAATCGTCTCCAGACCCGCGATCTGCGCTGCGCGCCAGCGCCGCTCGCCGGCGACGAGCTCATAACGACCCCCCGGCCGGGGGCGCACGAGCACCGGCTGCAGCACTCCCCGCTCGCCCAAAGAGCCCGCCAACGCATTGAGGCCCTCCTCCTCAAAGCGCCGCCGTGGCTGGCGGGGATTGGGCGAGATCAGCTCCACGGGCACCTCGCGCAGCTCATCGCCCGCATCGGCCTGGCCGGCCGTGGAGACGGAGAGGATCGCGTCCAGGCCCCTACCCATGCCGCGCTTGGCAGCCTTCTGCGCGCTCACCGCGCCACCAACTCCCGCGCGAGCTCGAAGTACGCCTCGGCGCCGGCACTGTGGGGATCGTGATGGGTCACCGGCAGACCGTAGCTGGGAGCCTCGCCCACGCGCACATTGCGCGGGATCACCGTGTCGAAGACGAGCTCGGGGAAGTGCTCGCGCACCTCGCGCTCCACATCGCGCCCCAAGCGCGTGCGGTTGTCGTGCATCGTCAGCAGCATCCCCGCCACCGTCAGCCGCGGGTTCAGCTCGCGCTGCACGAGCGCCAACGTCTCCAGCAGCCCCGCGAGGCCCTCCAACGCGAAATACTCCGTCTGCACCGGCACCACCACACGGTCCGCCGCCACCAGTGCGCTGACCGTCAAAGGCCCCAAAGACGGCGGGCAGTCCAAAAGGATGTAGTCGAAGCGCTCCCTGATCGGCGCAAGGCTCTCGCGCAGGTGCCCCTCGAAGCCCTCCAGACGCGGCAGCTCCACGTTGGCTCCCGCCAGCCCCGCCCCGGCGGGGATCATCAACAGCTCCGGCACCCGGGTCTGTGCAAGCGCTTCCTCCGCGCTGCTCTGCCCCGTCAGCACCTCATACAGCCCCGGCGCGTGCGTGCGCTCCAGGCCCAAGCCTACGGTGGCGTTCGCCTGTGGATCCACGTCCACGAGTAACGTCCGCGGACCGGCCTCCGCGATGCAGGCCGCCACATTGACCGCCGTCGTCGTCTTGCCAACCCCACCCTTCTGGTTGGCGATCGCATAGACCGTGCCCATTCCCCGGGGAAGCTAGCAATCGAGGGCCTATCGAGATGCGCCCCCGAGCGGACGCTTGCGCGCCATCCCCGCGCGACGGGGGAAACGGGCCGGCGTCTCGCGCGCTTTTGTGAACACGTGCAGATGGTGGCTGTGAGCGCTCGCATACGGCTGCACGTGGCGGATCTCCACCAAATCGAGCCCCAACTCCCGCGCCGCAGCCGTCGCGGCGGCCTCCTCCTCGGCATCGCGCCGCCCGCGCCAATCCACCAACGCCCCGCCCATGCGCAACAGCGGCGCCGCGTACTCAAGCACCACCGCCTGCGCCGCCAGCGCCCGCGCCATCACCACATCTGCTCCTCCCAGGCCCTCCCGCCACTCCTCCGCGCGGGCGCACACCACGTTGGCGTTCTCCACCTCCGCTGCCGCAATCACCCGCTCGATAAACGCGCACTTGCGCGCCTGGCTCTCCACCAGCACGACCGCGCTAGCCGGCAGCGCCACTGCCAGCGCCAGGCCCGGAAAGCCCGCGCCCGCGCCCAGGTCCACGAGCCCCTGCGCCGCGGCGACCACACCCAGCTCTAGCGCGATCAGCGAATCGGCGAGGTGCACATCCACGGCCTCCTCCGGATCGCGCACGGTCGTCGGCGCCTGCTCGTCGGCAGCCAACTCCTCCAAAATCGCTGTGAGCTGGTCCTGCTGTCGCTCATCCAGCCCGTATCGCACGGCCAGCGTGGCGAGTGCCCGTTTCACGTGAAACGGCTACGCCTCAAGCGGTGACACGACTAGATGCCGCTCAGGCTCATCGCCCTCGCTGTGTGTCTGCACGTCGCCGCGTTCGCGTAGGTGCTCATGCACGACGCGGCGCTCGAAGGCAGGCATGGGATCGAGCTCCACCGGACTACCTAGGCGCAGCACCTCATCGGCAGCATCGTCGGCGTCCTCGCGCAGCTGCTTGGCGCGCCGCTCGCGGTAGCCGTCGGCGTCGATGACCACGCGCGCCTTAACGGGGCCGCCGCGAAAGACGATGCGCTGGGCCAGATGCTGTACCGCGTCGATGGTCTGCCCGCGGCGCCCGATGAAGAGGCCCAAATCCTCACCGGCAATGGCGCCGGTGATGACACCATCGGCTTCCTCGACCTCCACATCGACGTCGAGCCCGAGGGCGTCGACGATCTCTTCGAGGAGCTCGCCGAGGAGCTCCAGTGGATCGCTGGGGTCTATCTCCTCGGCGTGCTCGTCCGCCAAAGCTTCCTCGCTCACGGAGTCCTCGCTCATTGCGACACCGGTCTCATCGCCGCCGTCCCGAGCGCTTCTTCTTCTTGCGCGGCGGAGGCGGCGGGGCGCTTGAGGAGCCCGTGCCGATGCCCGCCAGGGCCGGCTCTCCCTTGGGAGCCTTGCCGACAGCGCTATCGCCCTTCCCGTTGGAGGAGGCCAGAGCTCCCTTCCCGGCAGCCTGCTTGCCGGCGATCGCCGGCGGCGGTCCGACTCCGCGGCGCACGAAGTACTGCTGGCCCATCGTCCAGAGGTTTGTGGTGATCCAGTACACCAGCAGACCCGCGGGGAAGCTGAAGATGAAGATCACGAACACGAGCGGCAGCGCGAGCATCATGCGGCGCTGGTTCTTGTCGGCGGTGGCGCTCATCATCAGCGTGGAGGCCACCTGCGAGCCGATGTACATGAGCAGCAGCACGACCAGCACGGCACCTGTGGCCTTGGCGGTGATGTCGGGGATGAAGAGGAACTTGGCGGAGTGCGGGGCGACCTGGTTGCAGGTGATGCTCTGCAGCTGCGATGTGGTTATTTCGCTGTTGTGGGCGACGTGGAAGTGTTCACGCAGCGCCTGCCCGCAGATGTCGAGCTTCAGATCGGTGCGCAGCATGTAGAAGAGCGAGATGAACACAGGCAGCTGCAGCACGAGCGGCAGGCAGGAGGCGAGCGGATTGACGTTGTTCTCCTTGTAGAACTTCATCAGCTCCTGCTGCTGGCGCTGCTTGTCCTCTTTGTACTTCTCCTGTAGCGCTTTGATCTCGGGCGCAAGCGCCTGCATGCGCTGCATCGAGCGGAACTGACTGACGGTGAGTGGCACCATCACCGCGCGCACCACGATCGTGAGGCCGATGATCGCCAGGCCCCAACTGCCGCCCACGAAGTGTTCGTGGATGAACACGAGGATCGCTTCGAAGACCGAGATCAGCGGCGAGAAGGCTTCCTGGATGATGTTTGCGAAGACGGGCATTGGGCGTTATTCGATGGCTAGCGGGCGCGGTCGCTCACAGCATCAGTGCGCGGCTCCGGCAGGTCCCTTAGGCGCATGGCCCTTGAAGAGCCGCTGCGCCTGCACGGGATCGTACCCGCCGTGGCTCCAAGGGTTGCACCTCAACAGCCGCCAGCAGGCGAGCACCGTCCCGCGCACCACGCCGTAGCGCTCGATCGCCTGCAACGCGTAGCGCGAGCAGGTTGGCTCGTACTTGCAGCGCCGCGGCAGGCCGGGAGAGACCAAGCGCTGGTAGAAGAGCAGCGGAGCCTTAGCGATCCTCATAGCCGCGCGCCTCACGCGGGCCTCCGCAGGCCAGACTTCTCAAGCAGCTCGCTGAGCGCGGCGTCAACCCCCGCGAGCCCCTCGCGCTCGGCCAACTCGCGCAGCTCGGGACGAGCCACCACCACCACATCCTGCCCGGAGCTGAGGCCCTCCTGTGCCTGGTCGAAGGCCTCGCGCAGCAGCCGCTTCACGCGATTTCGCTCGACGGCGCCGCCGACCTTGCGCGACACCGAGAGGCCCAGGCGCGGGCGCTCTACGGAGGGGTTGGGGAACGTGTAGAGCACCAGATGGCGGTTGGCGGAGGAGCGGCCCTGGCGGTAGACGCGCTCGAACTCGGCGCTACGCGAGAGACGGCCGCGGCGGGTGGCCCTCGGCTTCACGGCGCCCCTAGACGGACAGGCGCCTGCGACCCTTGTCGCGGCGGCGCTTGAGGGTGAGCCGGCCCGCGCGCGTCTGCATACGGGCACGAAACCCGTGTGCACGGGCGCGCTTGCGCTTCTTCGGCTGGTAGGTCCGCTTCATGCTCGTCTTTTCTTGGAGGGGGACCGGCAGGGCCGGTCCAGTGTTGGCCGGCCTCGCGTGGTCTCTCGGTTCTCGACTAAAGCGCTGCCAACATCGTGACCCGAAGGCCTGCAACGGCTTTCAGTATACCTGTGTCCCGCGGCACGGGGACGGCACCATCCAGCAGGCCGCCGGCAACGCGATGGACCTGCCTACCACGACGGGCGGCGGCAACTCTTTTTTCCGCGCAATGCGGGCAAGTATCACGCCCAGGCGAATGCGCTTTGGGTATATTCGCTGCGCCGGGTCCTCCGGGGCCCCACCATCGAAAGCAGTCCTCATCTTTCTCCCGGGAGGAGCGGGTCAACGCTGCCGTGAGCGCAGAGCTTGAGCACATATGGGCACGTGTACAGACCGAGCTGGCGGGCGCCGTCGACGAGCCCACTTACCGCCTGTGGCTGGAGCCCCTGCGCGCCCGCGAGCTCGCCCATGAACGCCTACTCGTGGAGGCTCCGCCGCACGCCTGTGGATGGGTGCGCGAGCGCTTCGGCCGGCTGCTGCAGAGGAGTGCCGCCGCCGTGCTGGGGCCGAGCGTAGTTGTGGACATCGCCCAGCGCGCCGCACCCGCCGTACCCCCAACCCACAGTGCTGAGCCGAGCGCGAAAGCCTCCCGCCAAGCAGCGGCCGAGCCCGAGCTGCTCGGCAACCCCAAGCTGACCTTCGGCCAGTTCGTCATCGGCGACAGCAACCGTCTCGCGCACGCCGCGGCGCTCACTGTTGCGGAGATGCCTGCGCAGGCCTACAACCCGCTGTTCATCTGCGGGCCTCCCGGCGTAGGCAAAACCCACCTGTTGCGCTCGATCGCCACGCTACTAGCCAGCCACAGCCCCGAGATGGTCCTGCGCGTAACCACCGGCGAGACCTTTACCAACGAGTTCCTTCACGCCCTCGGCGATGGTGGGCTCGACGGCTTCAAGGCGCGCTTTCGCCACGTCGACGTGCTGATGATCGACGACGTCCAGTTCTTGGAGCGCAAGACGCGCACCGAGGAAGAGTTCTTCCACACCTTCAACTGGCTCCACGATGTCGGCAGCCAGGTCGTCCTCACCTCCGACCGCCCGCCCAAAGATCTGCAGGCGCTCGAGGACCGCCTGCGCGAGCGTTTTGAGGCCGGTCTCGTCGCCGACATCCAACCGCCCGACCTCAACACACGCCTGACGATCCTGCGCAAGCGCGCGCATCACGATGGCATCGAGCTGGCAGACGAGCAGGCCCTGGAGGTAATCGCACGCCGCGTGTCTCTCAACGTGCGCACACTGGAAGGAGCGCTTATCCGTGCAGTGGCTTACAGCTCGCTGACGGGACGCCCGCTGACAAGCGAGCTGGCCGAGGAGGTGCTCGATGGCCTCTATCCATCATCCAAGCCACGCACTCAGACGCTCCTAGACATACAGCGTCTAGCCTGCGAGCAGTTCGGCGTCAGCGCCGAGGAGCTGCTCTCGAGCAGCCGCGCCGCTCGTATCGCCTGGCCTAGGCAGGTCGCCATGTATCTGGCGCGCGAGCTCACCTCCGAGTCCCTTCCAGCGATCGGGCGTCACTTTGGGGGACGCGATCACACGACCGTGCTGCACGCTTGCCGACGCACAAATGAGCGCATCGCCTCCGACGCCGCCAGCCGCGCGGCGGTGCATAACCTCCTCGACTTGCTCAATAACTATGAGTCCTGACCGGCAGGCCTGAAACACTTCCTCGGTTCAGCTCACAGCCCGCTGCACAGCTCAAACGCCCTAAGTCCAACATCCACCGGCCCATCCCCCTCTCCACAACCCCTACAACTCTTACAACCAAAGCCAATAGCTCTAGCCAAGGTGCCCCTGTGAAGATCTCTTGTTCTACAGCCCAGCTACTAGCCCAGCTGCAAACTGTCACCCGTGTTGCGTCTACCCGCAGCGCCGTGCAGGCTCTGTCCGGAGTCAAGCTAGCCGCCAGCGCTGAGACCGTCGAGCTACTGGCGACAGACATGGATGTCGGCCTTCGCGTGCCGCTCCAGGCAGATGTAGAACGCCCCGGCGAGGTCGTGCTCCCAGCGCGTCTGCTGCTCGACGTCGCCCGAGCACTACCGGCTGAGCGTGTGAGCTTCGAGCTGCGCAGCGCGGAGCAGGATGTGGAGCTCATCTCCGGCGCCGCCACCTTCCACCTGCGCACGCTGCGCGTCGAGGACTTCCCGGCGCTACCGACGCCCGCCGACGGGACGCGCGTCGTGCTGCCGGCGGAGGCGTTTGTGCAGACCATCGCCCGCGTCGCGCGTTCGGCCTCCAAAGATGAGACGCGGCCGATCCTCACAGGCATTCTGATGTCGGCCTCCGAGCGTGAGCTGCGCATGGTCGCCACCGACTCCTACCGCCTGAGCGTCAAGCAGACGACGCTCGAGCAGCCGCTGCAGGGGACACTTGAGGCCAATGTGCCGGCGCGTGCGCTGCAGGAGCTCGTGCGTATCTCCCAGCAGAGCGAGAGCGCCGATGTGGCGGTGAGTGTCGGGCAGAACCAGGTTGTCTTCGAGCTCGACGGCACCACGCTCTCATCGCGCCTGCTCGATGGTCAGTTCCCTAACTATCGCCAGCTCTTACCGGAGTCTGTGGAGCACGAACTGCGGCTGGCGACAGCCGAGCTGACCGAGGTGGTGCGCCGCATCAGCCTGCTGGCGCAGAAGAACGCGCCGCTGCGCCTGGGCTTCCGTGAGGGCGAGCTGACGGTCTCCGCGCAGACCCCCGACGTGGGTGAGGCCAGCGAGACGATCCCCGTACCCTTCCACGGTGAGCCCTTTGAGATCGGCTTCAACCCTGAGTTCCTGCGCGATGGTCTTGAGAGCCTGGAGTCCGAGGAGCTCGTCCTCAAGCTCATCAGCCCGCTGCGCCCCGGCCTGATCGAGTCGCCCGACAGCGGGGATTTCGTCTACCTGATTATGCCCATCCGCTTAAACGTGTGAAGTTGAGATGTACGTCGTCAGCGTCCAGCTGCGCGACTTCCGCACGTATGCCCGCGCGGAGGCGTGCCTGGGGGAGGGGCTCACGGTCGTGCACGGGCCCAACGGCGCAGGGAAGTCCAATCTGCTGGAGGCGCTGTACTTTGGCTGCACCGGCCACGCCCTAC
>DATBPO010000252.1:0-6584 GCA_036561265.1 Solirubrobacteraceae bacterium
CGTGGCCTATATCGCCGAGGCGCACGGCTCACCGGCACAGCATGCGGCTGGGCTGCATACGCATGTGATCGCGGGCTCGGGCGGGGGCAACATGGAAGGTAAGGAGCAGCGCTTCGGCATCGCCGGCTCGGCGCTGTTCGATGTGGTCACGACTGTCACCTCATGCGGCGCGGTTAACAGCGCGATTGAGTCCTTCACGGGCATCGGCGGGGCGGTTCCGTTCGCCAACCTCTCGGCGAGCGAGGTGATCTTCGGCGGCGTGGGCACGGGGCTGTACTCGATGCTGCTGTACGTGCTGCTGGCGGTGTTTATCGGTGGGCTGATGGTGGGGCGTACACCGGAGTGGCTGGGCAAGAAGCTCGAGGCACGGGAGATAAAGCTCGCGGGGCTGGGGATCCTGATCACGCCTTTGGCGGCGCTGTTCTGCACGGCGATGGCGACGGCCACCTCGGGGGGTCGAGCGTCGATCTCCGAACTTGGCAAGGGGCCGCAGGGCTTCTCGGAGACTTTCTATGCCTACCTTTCGCAGGCCAACAACAACGGCTCGGCGTTCGCGGGCTACACCGGCTTCATCCAGCCCAACGCAGGCAACGTGGGTTCCCACGGCGTGACCTTCGCGGACCTATTGGGTGGCTTTGACATGCTGTTCGCGCGCTTTGCGCCGATCCTGTTTGCCCTCGCCGTGGCGGGCGCGCTGGCGGGCAAGCGCGTGACGCCCGCCGGTCTGGGCACGATGCGCACCGACAATCCAACGTTCGCGGTGCTGTTGATCGGCGTGGTGGTGCTGGTGGGCGCTTTGACCTTCTTCCCGGCTCTGCTGCTTGGACCGATCGTGCAGGGCCTGACAGGAAATCTGTACTAAAGATGCGACGCGACATCGTGACATCCGTGATCGGCATCGTGGTCTTCACGATCCTGCTAGGCGTGGTGTATCCGCTGGTGATCACAGGGGTGAGCCAGGTGGTCTTTCCGGGCAACGCCAACGGGCAGCAGATTCACGTGAACGGCAAGCTCCTGGGCTCGAAGCTGATCGGCCAGTCCTTCGCCGGGAACTCGCGCTATTTCCAGTCGCGTCCGTCAGCTACTGAAGGCGGCGCCTACAACGCGGCTGCGAGCACGTTCTCCAACCGCGGCCCGAACGATAAGGCCACAGCCGAAGCGGATGCTGAAAACCTGAAGACCTATCTTGAACTGAATGGGCCGTATGACCCTGGCCTCACAACCGCGCAGGTTCCGGTGGATGCGGTAAACACGTCGGGCTCCAATTTGGACCCGGAAATATCGGAAGCCAATGCGCGCATTCAGGCCCACCGCGTGGCAGCCAAGCGCGGACTCACATTGGCAACCGTGAATGGCCTAATCGATAAGTACACATCGGGGCGGGGCCTGGGCTTCTCAGGCGAACCGGGTGTCAACGTGCTTGAGCTCAATCTTGCTCTCGGGAGGGCACACTGATGTCCACTGAGGGCAACGAGCGTCAGGCGATCTCGCTGTTCCAGCGGGATATCGCGATGCGCGCGCTTTTCGATAGCGTCAAGAAGCTTGACCCGCGGGTGCAGATCCATAACCCGGTGATGTTCGTGGTGGAGATCGGTTCGGTGATCACCACGATCACATGGCTGATCCAGGCGTTCGGCGGCAAGCCGCTGGGCGGCGGGCATGAGCCGGCGTGGTACACATTCACAATCGCGATCTGGCTGTGGCTGACGGTGATCTTCGCGAACATGGCGGAGGCGTTCGCGGAGGGCCGGGGGCGCGCGCAGGCGGACACTTTGCGCTCGATGCGCAAGGAGACGGTGGCGAAGATGCTGGATGGCGGCACGAAGGCCGCCTCGGATCTGGTGCGGGGCGACATGGTGATCGTGACCGCGGGCGAGCTGATCCCGGGCGATGGAACCGTGACGAAGGGCATCGCGACGGTCGATGAGTCGGCGATCACGGGCGAGTCCGCGCCGGTGATCCGCGAGAGCGGCGGCGATCGCAGCGCGGTGACGGGTGGCACGCGCGTGACGTCAGATGAGATCGTCGTTGAAATCACCCAGGAGCCGGGGCACTCCTTCCTGGATCGCATGATCGCGCTGGTGGAGGGGGCGGAGCGGCGCAAGACGCCGAATGAGATCGCGCTGAACATCCTGCTGGCTGCGCTGACGCTGATCTTCATGATCGTGGTGGCGACGCTGCGGCCGTTTGGTCTGTTCGCGGGCACGTCGATCAGCGAGACGACCCTGATTGCGCTGCTGGTAGCGCTGATCCCGACGACGATTGGGGCGCTCTTGAGCGCGATCGGCATCGCGGGCATGGACCGCATGGTGCGCCGCAACGTGCTGGCTCTAAGCGGGCGCGCGGTGGAGGCCTCAGGCGATGTGGATGTGCTGCTGCTGGATAAGACGGGGACGATCACGATCGGCAACCGCCTGGCGAGCGAGTTCATCCCGATGCCGGGCGTCACCGAGGCGGAGCTGGCAGAGGCAGCGCAGCTGTCGTCGCTGGCGGATGAGACCCCGGAGGGGCGCTCGATTGTGGTGCTGGCCAAGCAGTACGGCATCCGCACACCTTGGGGCACGGGCGAGCACGATTTACGAAACAAGGAGGCGCAGTTCGTCCCATTCTCTGCGCAGACAAGGATGAGCGGCGTCGATTACCAGGGCCAGCAGCTGCGCAAGGGCGCAGGCGATGCAATCGTGGGCTTCATCGAGGGCGAGGGCGGACAGGCGCCGCCGGAGCTGCGCGGTCAGCTGGACCGCATCGGGCGCGAGGGCGGCACGCCGCTGGCGGTGGCACGCGACAGCCAGGTGCTGGGCGTGGTGTATCTGAAGGACACGATCAAGGAGGGCATGAAGGTCCGCTTTGACCACCTGCGCGCGATGGGGATCAAGACGGTGATGGTGACCGGCGATAACCGTCTGACGGCGGCGAAGATCGCAGAGGAGTCGGGCGTGGATGACTTCCTGGCGGAAGCGACGCCGGAGGCGAAGCTGGCGCTGATTAAGGAGCAGCAGGAGGGCGGGCGGCTGGTGGCGATGACGGGCGATGGCACCAACGACGCGCCGGCGCTGGCGCAGGCGGACGTGGGCGTGGCGATGAACACGGGCACGCAGGCGGCGCGGGAGGCGGGCAACATGGTGGACCTCGATAGCAACCCGACGAAGCTGATTGAGATCGTGGAGGTGGGCAAGCAGCTGTTGATAACGCGCGGCGCGCTGACGACGTTCTCGATCGCAAATGACGTGGCGAAGTACTTCGCGATCCTGCCGGCGGTGTTCATCGCCACCTATGCGTCGACGCCGGACGGCAAGGGCCCGCTGCACGTGCTGAACATCATGAACCTGGGCACGCCGCAGTCGGCGATCGTCTCGGCGATCATCTTCAATGCGCTGGTGATCCCGCTGCTGATCCCGCTGGCGCTGCGCGGTGTGCGCTACCGGCCGATCGGCGCGAGCGCGCTGCTGCGACGCAACCTGCTGATCTACGGCCTCGGCGGCATCGTCGCGCCGTTCATCGGCATCAAGCTGATCGACCTCGTCATCCACAACGTGCTGGGGGCCTGAAGCCGCCCAGTACGTGGGTACAGGACAATGCCCGCATGTCCTCGCAACGCGGTCGCCTCAAGGTGTTCATCGGCATGGCCGCGGGCGTGGGCAAGACGTATCGGATGCTGCAGGAGGGCCAGGCCGACGCCGAGGCGGGGCGCGACGTGGTGATCGGTTATCTGGAGCCCCACGGAAGGGTGGAGACGGAGAGCCTGGCGGCGGGTCTTGAGATGATCCCGCGCCGGCGCGTGCACTACCGCGAGACGCCGCTTGAGGAGATGAATCTGCCGGCGATATTGGCGCGCGAACCGGAGCTGTGCCTGATTGACGAGCTGGCGCACACCAACGCGCCGGGGATGGAGCATGAGAAGCGCTACGAGGACGTGCGCGACGTGCTGGACGCAGGGATCGACGTGTATTCGACGGTCAATGTGCAGCACCTGGAGAGCCTCAACGACCAGGTGACGCAGCTGACGGGCACGCGGGTACGGGAGACGATCCCCGACGCGGTGCTCTCGCAGGCGGATGAGGTGGTGCTGGTGGATCTCACCCCGGAGGCGCTGATCGCAAGGCTGCAGGCGGGCAAGATCTACCCGGCGGAGCGGGTGCCGGCGGCGCTGAACAACTTCTTCAAGATCGAGAACCTGGCGGCGCTGCGCGAGACCTCGCTGCGCCAGGTGGCGGAGGGGGTGGAGGTCAAGCGCCTGGCGCCGACGCCGGCGACACAGCGCAGCCGCCGTGAAGACCGGCTGATGAAGACGGCGGCGCCGCAGGCGATCTCCGAGCGGCTGCTGGCGCTGGTGACGCTGTCGCCGCGCGCTCAGCGGGTGGTGCGGCGCGCGTGGCGCTCGGCGCAGCGGCTGGGCGCGGAGCTGGATCTGCTGACGGTGCGCAAACCGGGTGGGGAGGGCGGGCCGTCGAGCCCGGAGGAACGCGAACAGCTGGAGGCGCTGCGCCGCCTGGCCTCGATCCTGGGCGCGCAACTGATAGTCGAGGAAGGCGACGACGTGGCCGAGGTGGCGATCCGCGTGGCGCGCGAGCGGGGCAGCACGTATGTGCTGATGGGCGCCCCGCAGCCGCGCAATGCGTGGCGGCGCTTGATGCAGCCGGCGCTGCCGTTCCGCCTGCTGCGCGGCCTGCCGGGGGTGGACCTGCGCATCGTCGCCGACCGCACCCTGCGCGATGAGCCGCCGGCGCCGGAGGAGCCGCTGCTGTGATCCTTGCCGCGGTGGGTCTGCCGGCGGTTGGCGCCTGGGCTGCTTTCAGCGTGGTCCTGGCCGCGGCCGCCGGGCTGATCGCCGGCGCGGGAGCGGCCCTTGGGATCGAGCGCCGCCGCCGCGGTCGCGCGCTGAGCCGCCGCGCGCCGGTGCGCCGCATTGCCTTCCCCTTCACCGGCGAAGGGCTCGCCGAGCCGGCGCTCGTCGCGGCGCTGCGCCTAGCGCGCGCAGAGGGGGCGACGCTGATGCCGGTGTATCTGGCGCTCGTGCCGATGCGCCTGTCCGCGGAGGTGCCGCTGCCCGCGGAGGCCGCGCAGGCCACGGCGCTGCTGGAAGCGATCGAGCAGCGCGCGCTGAGCGCAAACGTCCCGGTGGACTCGCGCATCGAGCGCGGCCGCACGGTGCGCCACGCGCTACGCGAACTGATGGCGCACGAGCGCTTTGAGCGCATGGTGGTCGCCGCGGGCGCCGAGGGAAGGGGAGAAGGCTTCAGCGCCGAAGATGTAGCGTGGCTGGTCGAGCACGCTCCTGGTGAGCTGATTGCACTGCGACCGGCGCAACCAGAGAGCCTCTAGACTGTTCCATGGGAATGATGGCAAGCGCTCCTCGTAATCGTCGCCGGTCCGGCGGCCCAGGTTCTTTGCGCGCGCTCGTGGCGCTGCTGCTGGGCGGCGTGCTCGCGGCCGGCCTCGTCGCTCAGGCGCAAGCACGCCATGCCAACGCGCCGAAGGCCCATGCCGCCAGTGCATTTCAGACGGGCATCGGCGATGAGCAGGCGCAGATGTTCAGCGATCCCGACTGGCAGCGCCTGCATACCAAGGTCGTGCGCTACATCGCGCCGTACGACGCGGCGGTGCGCCCCTACTCGCGCTCGCAAGCGGCCGCCTGGATCCGCGGCGCCGAAGCCGAGCATCAGCGGATTCTGGTGGCCTTCTACCACTCCGAGTACAAACCGGACTCGCTGCGCATGCCGAGCGTGGCTACATACCAGCGTGACGTACAGCGCTTCATCAAAATGTTCCCGCACGTGCACGAATACGAGGCCTACAACGAGGCCAACCGCGGCAACATCGCCGGCTCGCTGGTGAGCCCCAGCGCGACGCTCGACGCCCAGTACTACCGCGCGCTGCACAGCGTGTGCCACGGCTGCACGGTGGTGGGCCTGGACATGCTGGACGCGCAGAACATCGTCCCCACCCTCAACTACATCGCCGAATTCAAGCACGAGGTGGCCCGCCTGCACACGACGATGCCGAGCGTGTGGGGCCTGCATAACTACTCCGACACCAACCGCCGCTCAAGTGTGCGCACGCGGGCGGTGATGGCCGCGGTGCCGGGACAGGTGTGGCTGACGGAGACCGGCGGCATCGTCAAGTTCGGTGGCGCCTTCCCCAATGTTCACGGCTCGGGCCTGCGCCGCGCCGCCAGTGCGCTGTCGTTCATGTTCAGCCTCGCCGGATCGAGCTCGCGCATCACGCGCCTGTATATCTACGACTGGTCGGGGGGCACCTCCTCGACGCGCTTTGACGCTGGCCTCACCGACTTCCACCACATCCCGCGCCTGGGCTATGTCGTGGTCTGCCGCAAACTGCACGCCACCGGCTGCGGCAACGTAAAAATCTCAAGCCAGTAGTCGCTCGCCAGCCCCTCCCCGCGTGCGATCACGGCTCGGTCATCGCTCGCTTACCATGCGTAGATCTCTTTAGACGCAGGGCAGGAGTGCTGCTAAATGCAGAGCAAGCGCCAACGGCAAGTAGACCTGTCACGAACGCCAGCGGCGCGAGCGTCTTCAGCGGGTAGTCGCCGAACCCCTTGTGCAGTGCTGTGTGGTCCCCGG
>DATBPO010000253.1:0-9822 GCA_036561265.1 Solirubrobacteraceae bacterium
TCGTGAAACGCACCTTCGACCTGGTGGGCGCCTCACTGGGCCTGCTCGCGGTGGCGCCGCTGATGCTGGCGGTGGCGGCGCTGATAAAGCTCGACAGCCGCGGGCCGGTGTTCTTCAGGCAGCTGCGCGTGGGCCAGCACGGTCGGCGCTTCTACATGCTCAAGTTCCGCACGATGGTGCCCGATGCGGAGGCGCTGAAGGATTCGCTGCGCCACCGCAACGAGGCGCAGGAGGGGCTGTTCAAGATCGCCGATGACCCGCGGGTGACGCGCGTGGGGCGCTTCCTGCGCAAGACGGCGCTCGATGAGCTGCCGCAACTGCTGAACATCGTAAAGGGCGAGATGAGCCTCGTCGGGCCGCGTCCGCTGGTGGTGGAGGAGGATCAGCGCATCGAGGGCTGGCACCGGCGGCGGCTGGAGCTGATGCCGGGCATGACGGGCCACTGGCAGATCCTCGGTCCCGCGCGGGTGCCGCTGCGCGAGATGGTGGCGATCGACTACCTCTACGTGGCCAACTGGTCGTTGTGGACCGACGTCAAGATCTTGCTGCGCACGGTGCCGCACGTGCTGGGCCGGCGCGGGTTGTAGGCGGGGCGCGGGGGACGGCGGGAGCGGGCGGCGCGGGCTGATGCGGCGGCTGCTGCTGCGTCGGCGTCGGCGGCCATGCGGCAGGCGGCCACGACGATGGCGCAGAGGCCGAGCCAGACAGCGGCGATGACGATTACGAGCAGCATGAAGCTCCCTGCTTGTTCGAGGAAAAGCGGTCTATCCCTCTGTATCGGAGCCCTACCCGCGATTCTTGAACGCAAGCGCCCCTTGATCGAAAGGGTGTCCAAGCCGGGTCGCCGCAGTGGCGGGCCCGCTTACCGCTCTGGTGCCTGGCGGGCTTAGCGGGCTCGGTTCCCGCGGTGGCGGGCTCCGTTCCCACAGGGACCACTCCCTGCTCAGCCAATGATAACACCGAACTCCTGTGTGTACACCGCACCATCCTCTTCGTTGGCGAGGGAGGCGGGGGCTTCGGGGTCGATGCCGATGGCGGTGTCGCGGTAGTTGGCTTCGAGGATGTTGACGAGGTGCTCGGGCGAGGCGATCCAGGCGGCCACGATGGCTTGGGGGGTCGACAGTTCGAGCGTGCCCCAGGCGATGTTCTCGCCGATCGTGTAGCCGTCTTGCGCGGAGGGGATGTAGCCGGTGCCCCGCACGCGCGCCAGCGGCGTGAGGCCGTTGGGGGCGACGTGGGCGAAGTAGTCAAGCGCGACCATTTCGGTGCTGTGCGCGTCGGCGGCCGTTTCGAGGTCGGCGTTCTGCTGCAGCGGCAGCTCGTTATGGCGCGCACGTTCCTGGTTGACCAGGCACAGGGTGGCGGCGGTGACGGTCGGCAGGTTGTCTTCGTCGGGTGTCAGCTGGGTGTTCTGGCACGGCGTGGCTAGCACCGCGGCGATCGTGGCGGCGTTGCGGGCGGCTTCGCTGGGCTGCACGGGAGTGCGGCGGGGGGTGGCGCTGTGGCGGTTGGGCGTGGCGCTGTGGCGGTGGGCGGCGGTCCGCTGGTGGGCGCTCGACCGCTGGCGGTGAGTGGCGGCCCGCTGGTGGCTGTTGCGGTGGTGGGCCTTGCTCTTGCAGCCCCGAGCGTGGTGGCGCTTGGCGTGCGCGCTGCAGACGTGATGCGTGGCGTGGTGGCCGACGGCCCTAGTGGGCGTACCGACGGGAGCGGCATAGGCAGACACGCTGAGCCCGCAGAGCAGTAGGGCGATGAGGAGGATGCGGTGGAGGTGGGGATGTAGGTGGCGGGGGCTCATACCCCTGCTATCGGGCAGCCCACCGCGCGCTCTGAAGGGCAAAAGCCCGCATTTGGACAGGAAGGGTGCTTACCCCAGGGCGGTGCGCGGCCTTATGCTGAGGGGCCATGCAGGTGACTCCCCGATGAGGCGTCCGTGGACTTTGGTTGCCCTGGTGCTGGCGGTGGGCCTGGCGGGCACCGTGGTGGCGCTGAAGGGCCGCGAAGGCAACCCGGCCTTTGTGTCAGCCCAGCAGAGCCTTACGGCGGTGGCGCCAGCGGCCCTCGATCGGCTGCTGCTTACGACCAGCGACCCGCGCCCAGGCTATAGCGGCCGCGCGCGCAGCGCACAGTGCTCAAGCGACGTGCATACGGCCCTGGGCAACCCGTGGAGGTGCGTGGTGGGCTATGTGCGCCCGCCGCGGGTGCGCTATGTGGTGGCGGTGCACAGCGACCGCTCGATCCAGGGCTCGGGGCAGCCGGAGGGGGCGCCGCTTAAGGGCGCGCTAGTCGTGCACGGCTGCTGCGTGGCGCAGACGCCTTAGTCCAACTCGGCGCGCAGTTTCTTCAGCGCGCGATATATGCGCCCCTCGATGGCGCTCTCGCCCTCGCCGAGGACGTGGGCGACCTCGCGGAGTTTGAGGTCGGCGCCGAAGCGCAGGGAGAGGGCCTCGCGCTCGTCCTCGGAGAGGGTGGCGAGGGCACGCTGGAGCTCGTCGCGGTGCTCGACGGCGGCGAGGCCGGGGTCGGGCAGCTCCTGGGGGCTGCCGGCGCCGACGTGCTGCAGGACGCGCTCCTCGTGGACCTGGCGGCGGGCGTGGTCGCGCAGGAGGTTGAGGGCGATGGTGTAGAGCCAGCGGCGCTCGCTGCCGCGGCGGGGATCGAAGCGCTGGCGGGAGCGCATGACGCGCTCGAAGGTCTCGGATAGGAGGTCCTCGGCGAGGGCCCGGTCGCCGGTGCGGTAGGCGAGGAAGGAGAAGAGGCGGCTGCCGTGTTCCTCAAAGAGCCGCTCGAAGGTGTCGGAGCGCATGCGCCCCCCCATTCTGCCGGTTATCGCGGGCCGCAGGCGCGCTGTGCCTGCTGCTGGGGCTGCGGGGCGGGTCATTTCGTGAGCCATCGGGTCCTTCCTTTGGTCAACGGATCATCGCAAGGGGCCCCGGGTATCGATCCCGGAGCCCCCTTGCGACCTTGACGGCTTCCCTACTTACTGCCTTGCGCTAGCTACCGATCCTCAGGTGCAGAGGTGGTAGGTGTGGGACTGCGTGATCGTCTTGCCCGAGCTGAGCGTGACGGTGACCGTGACGGTGGTCCCGCTGCTTGAGCAGGGCAGGTTGGCGAGCACGACGTTGGCGGAGGCCTTCTTGCCGCTGATCGTCTTGAGGTGCTTGCCGTTGACCTTGATGGTGACGCTACGCAGCTTGCCGTGACGCGGCAGCTTGACGTGGATCTTCAGCTTGCGGCCGCTGGTCTTGGCGACCTTCGAGCCGGCGACGCCGATCGCGGCGCTCGAGGAGGCCGTGATGGTCGTCGTGGTCGAGCTGTTGTTGTAGTTGTTGGTGATGTTGGTGGTGTTGCCGCTGTTGTTGAAGCTGTTGTTGTTGCAGTTGAAGTTGCCGTTGCCGTTGCCGTTTTCGTTCCCGTTGCCATTACCGTTGTTGTTGCCGATGTTGCCGCAGCCGATGCTGGTGGTGCTGTACTGCGCGGAGGCGGCGTTGCCGGCTGCTCCACCGCTGCCGCCAGCAGCGAGGACGCCGCCGGTGCCGGCAGCCATGAGGCCGACGGTGAGGGCCGCCACGACGAGGCGGCGGGGGTTGGCACGGCCGGTCGCGGCCTTGGCGCGCGACATTGCGCTGAGCTTGATCTGGTCGAGCTCAAGCGGGGAGGCCTCGGGCCGCTCGGCGCGCAAGCGCTCGGCGATCCCCTCCAGCTCGGGCTCGTGCTTCTCGTTCTTACGCCGCATTTCGTCTCCTCGTAGGTTCTGTAGGGAAAAGCCGTCATGAGCCCATACGTACGGGCTATCGGTTTTCCTACACCATTCGTCCGCTTAGCCGCGTCAAAGGTTCATGATCGTGAACTTGCCGGAACGGAGCGCTTCGCGGCGGAGGGGAGCGGCGAGGGCTTCCCAGTGGCGGGGTCCGCCGGCGCGCAGGTGCCGGTAGGCGTTTCGCAGCATGGGCTCGAGCGGATTGAGCGCGACGGCGCGGGCGGCGGCGGCGCTGGGGTTCTGGCCGGCGGCGGCGCGGGCGAGGGCGAGCAGGTAGGCGTCTTCCCAGCTCTGGGGCTCGTATTCGTGGGCTTTCTGCATCGCGGTGACGGCGGCTGGGGCGAAACCCTGCTGCAGGTCGCAAACGCCGATGATGGCGTAGGCCGCCGGGCGCTCGGCGCCGAGGGAGAGCGAGGAGAGGGCCTGGTGCTTGGCGGCGGCACATTCGCCGCGTTGCAGGTCGCGCCCGGCGTGCTGCAGGCGCGCGTAGGAGGTGCTGATGAGCAGGGGGGCGATGGCGAGGATCAGCCAGCCCAGCGCCACGAGGGCCCGCCCGGCGGGCAGTCCGCGCAGGCCGATGCCGCCGTCGCGGGGGCGTGCGAGGGCGAGGCCGGCGAGGATGAAGATGGGGAGGGTGACGGCGGGCATCTGCCAGTCCCAGTCGACGGCTTGGTGGATGCCCCAGGCGAGGACCATGGCGAAGAGGGCGGCGTAGATGCCGCGATCGGGGCCGCGGATGCGCAGGGCGAGGCCGGCGAGGATGCCGCCCACGACGAGCAGCAGCAGGGCGAAGCCGACGACGCCGAGCTCGGCGAGGGTTTGCAAATAGAGGGAGTGGGCGTCGGTGACGTAGGCGGCGCTTTCGCGCACCTGGGGGTAGTACTGCTGGTAGGTGCCGGCGCCGGTGCCTTTGAAGTTGTCGAGGCGGTAGATGTCGAGCGCGGCGGTCCACAGCGGCAGGCGGCCGTTGTTGGCGGGATCGGAGAGCCGTTCGCGGGTCTGGGTGACCTTGCCCTCGCTGGTGCCGTTGACGAACTTGTGGTAGGCGCGGTGCACGGCGCCGGGCGCGCCGAGGGCGAGCGCGAGCACGAGCGCGACCGCCGCGAGGCCGGCGCCGATGCCGATGCGCAGGCGCTGCGGGGGCGGCCGCTTGACGGGACCGAGTTGCGCGATGCGGCGATCGAGCGGCACTAGCGCCAGGCGCAGGAGGCCGGCAGCGAGCATGCAGAGGCCGACGACGGTTGCGACGTGGTGACCTTGAGAGACGGCGAGCGGGCTGGTGGGGGTGTTGCTGGCAAGCGCGGTGGCGTCCCAGGCGGACTTCATGGCCACGGCGGTGGTGGGGACGGCTGCGAGCAGCGCGGTGGGCAGCGTGTGCAGGCGGGTGAGCAGGCAGTAGGCGAGGAGACCGGCGGCGGTGACGCCGAGGGAGCCGCGGGAGAAGGTGAGCAGGAGGGTGGCGCCGAGGGCGGGCAACAGGGCGGCGCTGAGCACGCGCACGATCCAGTGCTCGCGGGGGTCGGCGCTGAGGTGGAAGCCGAGGATGAGGGCGAGGGCGGCCACCATGCCCTCAGCGTTCCAGTAGGTGAGGGGGTAGTTGAGGCGGTCGGCGAAGAAGGCGCTGGAGGTGGGCCAGGTGTGGGGGAGAAGGCGCGAGATGAGGCCGATGAGACAGATGGCGGCGAGGCCGGCGAGCAGGGCGCGCAGCAGCCAGCTCATGCGCGCGCGCGTGTATCGGAGGGCGCCGAAAAGGGCGAGCGCGAGCAGGTAGAGGAGCATGCGGTCGTAGGCATCGAGCACGCGCGCGGTGGCGTGGGCCCAGAGGGCGGAGGCGAGCGTCCAGGCGGCGAGCAGGGCGAGCGCGGCGAGGGGGATGGCGAGCGCGCGGCTGTAGCCCTCGAAGGGGCGTTCGGCGAGGAGCGTGCGCAGGAGTAGTCCTTGTGCGAGCACGATGGCCACGACGCCGGGGGTGCTGGGGAAGTAGCCGCCGGCGTTGAAGGCGAGGTAGAGCAGGGCGGCGGGCGCGAGCAGCACGATGCCCGCGAGACCGACCATCTCCAGCAGCTCGCGCCGCCCCGCGAGGACCTCGGGGACCGGTTGGCCGGGTGGCTCCCCCACGGCGCTGCGCCCGAGCGCTTGCGTCGACACAGTCGCTGGAGACTACCGCAGGGTGCGCAGTGGGTAGAGGTGCAGGAAGCTGTAGAGAAGCGCGGTGACCCAGCCGAGCGTGGCGGCCGGCCCGATGCGGCTGGGGCGAAAGAGGCGCGCCGTGACGAGGTAGACGCCGGGCAGCACGATGACCATGTAGTAGAGGTAGCTGATGCGCCCGGAGAGGAGGCTCTCAAGCGCCATGGGGAGGAAGGTGCCAAGGCACCAGCAGGCCCCGAGCGCGGCGACGCCATCGCCCTTGCGCCAGGCGGCGGCGACGGCGGCGAAGAGCGCGGGGATGGCGAGGAAGATGATGAAGGGGTTGATGACGCCGCGGAAGTAGACGGTGGCGCGGCTGGCGACGATGTGGCCGTTGGCAAGCGAGTTGACGGCGACCTTGGCGTAGTCGATGGCGCGTTCGTCAAGCAGCCATTGCCAGGGCGAGGAGGCGATGCCGGTTTCGTTGGGCTTGGCCTTCAGCAGCTGCGCGTAGTGGTACATGTGAAAGAGGTGCGTGAAGGGGCTACCGGCGTAGGTGACGTGGTTGACGGGGTCATAGCCGGGGACGAGCACGTCGAGTAGCCACAGCAGGCCCAGGAGGCTGAGGGCGCCGGTGAGGAGGAAGAGGGCGAGCTTGCGTAGATTCCGTTTCCCCTGCACCCAGCGCAGCGCCTCCAGCAGCACGACGACGACTACAAGCAGCAGCGCGACTTCCTTCATGCAGCCGGCAACCCCAAGGGCGATCCCCGCGGGCAGCCACCAGCCGCGCAGGTAGAAGGCCATGGCGACGAGCATCATGGAGACGGCGTAGATGTCGAGCGTGGCGATGCGCCCGTGGACGAGGAGGAGGTTGTCGAGGGCCATGACGCCGACGGCGCCGACGGCCAGCCAGGCGCCGCCGCCGGCGGCACGCACCATGGCGTAGAGCGCGACCATGCCGATGAGGGCGAAGAGGACGCTGCCGATGCGCCAGCCGCGGGCGTTGTCGCCGAAGATCTCGATGCCGGCGGCGATGGCGAGCTTGGCGAGCTGGGGGTGCTCGGCGTTGGGGTCATCCCCCAGGGGCGCCCCATGGTAGGGCGCACCGGCGGGCGGCTCGATGTGGTCGATGACGCGAGCGGCGTTGACGTAGTAGTTCTCATCGAAGATGAGCGTGTGCACGTTCTTGGCCTTGCAGGGGCTGGTGCAGGGCTGGCCGAGGTGCAGGACGCGGGCGTAGAGCGAGAGCACGAGGATCAGCGAGAGCACGACGGTCGGCGCGAGGGGGTCGGCGAGGAGGCGCCGGCTCGTGGCCCAGGCGCGACGGATTGCAGAGAGCATTCGTCCGATCAGTTCAGGCGGGTTGGGGGCGGTGCCTCCACGAGCCAGTTCTCGACCGCGAGGCCGGGCACGCGTGCGAAGTGACGGACGTTACCTGTCACCACGGTCAGGCCGCGCGAGATGGCGATCGAGGCGATGCGCAGATCGGGCTCGTCCAGGCGCTGTCCCTTGCGCTCTAGGCGCGCGCGCAGTGGACCGTACACCTCGGCGGCGTCGGCGTCGAAGGGGAGTATGGTGGTGGCGCTGGAGACGAGCGCGCGAACCTGGCGGGTCAGCCGCTCGCTGTCGCGCTTGGCCGCTCCGTAGAGCAGCTCGCCGAGGGTGATGGTGGTGGTGGCCTGCGCGGCGGCGGGGACCTGCGCGAGGCGGCGGATGAGGTGCAGCGGGGGGTCACGGCGGACGACGGCGCTGAGGGTGTCGGTGTCAAAGCAGTACATGGCGCCGTGGCTGCTGGCCGTGGATGACCGTCAGTCGAGGTCGGGCGCGGGACGGTCGCGGCTGCCTCGGCGGGCGGCGTAGATCTCCTCGACGGTCTCCTCCAGGTCGTCCCAGTCGGCGAGTGCGCCGGCGACCGCTGCGAGGCCAATGGGCTTGGCGGCAGCGGGCGCGAGGGCCTCTGGGGTGGGGGGGGCGAGGACCATCGCGGGCCTGCCGTAGCGGGACACGACGAAGCGCTCGCCGGCGTCGACGCGGTCGAGGAGCTCGGAGAAGCGGCGCTTGGCTTCGGCGACGCCCAGCGAGTCCCCGCGCTCGCCCACCTCTGGGTCATCTTTCGGCAAAGATGTCATCGAGCCACATTATGGCAGATCGACCCCTAGGATGACATCTTTGCGCTGTGGCTCTTCTTCTTGGCCTTCCTGGCGGGGTGGTGCTTGGGGTGTCCCTTGCGGACGCACTTGCCGGCTTTCTTGACGAAGCCTTTGTGGCATTTGACTGGCCGAAGGGGTTCTTTCACGGGGGGGAAGACGGGGAGGGGGAGTAGGGGGGGAGCGAGGGGCTGGGTGATGACAGGCCCGAGCAGTGGGGTGGTGAAGGCGCGATCGAGCCCGGCGCTGGTGCCGGCGGCGTTGCTGGCGATGACGCGGTAGTGGTAGGTGGTGCCGGGCTGCAGGTCGGTGAAGATGGCGGTGGGAGAGGCGCTGCCGGGTTCACCGGCGATGCTGCCGAAGACGCGCGTTTCGTAGGTGCCGGGGGCGAGGCCGAGTTCGAGCACCCACGTCGTGGGCAGTCCCTCGGGGAAGACGAGCGCTGAGATGCTTGCTTCGGTGGGACCGAGGACGGTCGCGGGGCCGGTGCCCAGCACCGGGGGTGTGGTGGGGGGTGTGGCGGTTGGGAGGGTGCGGAAGGTCTGGTCGGAGCTGGGGGTGGTACCCGTCGAGTTGGTGGCCAGGAGGCGGTAGTGGTAGGTGGTGCCCGGCTGGAGGTTCGCGGGTGAGGACTGTCGCACTTCTGCGGGTTCTCCGCCTGCGCCGATGCCGATTTCGGGCAGGGTTTCGCCGTATGCGCTGGTGAGTCCGTATTCGATGTGGTAGCGAGTGGGAAGGGTCTCCGGGTTGACGGTGCCGCAGAACGTCACGCTGTCCGTGGTGACCTGGCAGGCTTCGATGTTGCCGAGCACGGGTGCGATGTTGGCTGTCGTGAAGGTGCCGTCTTCGCTTGGGTTGGTGAGGCCGGAGCCGTTGGTGCCCACGAGGCGGTAGTGGTAGACGGTGCCGGGCTGCAGGCCGGTCAGTTCGGTGCTGGCGGGGACGAGTGCGTTGCCTTCACCGGCGCTTGTGCCGGGCGGCGTGGGGCTGGTCGAGCCATAGTTGGTGTTTGTGCCGTATTCGAAGTAGTAGCTGGCTTCGCCGGCTTCGTCGGGGTTGATTTCGCCGTGCAGGATCGCGCTGGTGGAGGTGATTTCGGTTGGCGGGGGGGTGAGCCGCACGTCGGGGACGGTGACGGGTTCGAACACGAGCACTTCCCCCGCGGACTTGTCGGTGACGTATACGAGGTGTCGAGTTCCATCGACGGCCACGCCTTCGGATCCGATTGAGCCCACTGTGAAGGTGTCTACCAGGGTGTTGGCGGGGCTGGCTCCATACACCGCGATCGAGGAGCCGTGGTCTACGTAGACATCATTGGTTGAGGGGTCCACTGCGACGTCGAAGGACTGTTCGGGATCGAGTACGGAGCCGCCGGGGCAGATGACGACGTTGCTGAAGTAGTCCTGCACATACAGGACTTCGTTTGAATCGATGGCGATGCCAGATGGATGGTTGCTGGCGGGATGTGTGGCTTCGCAGCCCGGTATCTGCTGCACGTCGGCGCCGGCTGCGGTGAACTCGTCGACGACTTCATTGGTGTAGTCGGCCACGTAGACGTTTCCGTTCGCGTCCACCGCGACGCCGGTCAATTCGCCGAACGTTGGCGAGCTGCCGAGTTCTACGAGGGGGTTGACGTGGCATCCCCGACCGACACCCGAGAACTGGCAGATGTATTTACCTTCGCCGTCAAAGACATCGACAACGAAGTGGCCAGGGTCCACAACGTAGAGGTGGCCGTTTGTGCTGTCGACGGCCACCGGAGCGGGTTCATTGGCATGCATCGCAAATGAC
>DATBPO010000254.1:0-4111 GCA_036561265.1 Solirubrobacteraceae bacterium
GGAAGGTGCCAATTCCAGTCAGATGTGTGGCGGGCTTCGTGTTCTTCGCCACACCGCGGTCAACGGCGAAGACTATAGGAGGCCCCAATGGCTGTCACCAACCTGAAGTGCCGAGAGTGCGCAACCGAGTACCCCTTGGAGGCGCTGTACGTATGCGAGCGCTGCTTCGGACCGCTGGAGGTCGTCTACGACCACAGTCGCCTGCTGGGCGGCGGCGAGCATGGCGTGCGCGACGTCGACGGTCTGCGCCGGCGCATCCAGGCCGGCCCGCAGAACATCTGGCGCTACGCCGACTTCCTACCGCTCGTCGAGGGCCCGCCGGCGCCATCGGGCCGGCTGGCCTCGCGCACCGGGCTGCCCGCCGGCTGCACACCCCTGATCCGTGCCGATCGCCTCGCCCAGCGCCTGGGCCTGGGGGAGGTGTGGGTCAAGAACGACGCCGCCAACCCCACACACTCCTTCAAGGACCGCGTTGTCTCGGTCGCCGCGGCACGCGCGCGGGAGCTGGGCTTCCAGGTGATCGCCTGCGCCTCCACCGGCAACCTGGCCAACTCCGTGGCCGCCCACGGGGCGGCGCTGGGCATGGAGTCCTACGTCTTCATACCCGCCGATCTGGAGGAGCAGAAGGTGCTCGCTACCGGCGTCTACGGGACGAAGCTCGTGGCGGTCAAAGGTAACTACGACGACGTCAACCGGCTCTGCACCGAGCTCAGCGCCGAGCGCGACTGGGCGTTCGTAAATGTCAACCTGCGCCCTTACTACGCCGAGGGGTCCAAGACGCTGGCCTTCGAGATTGCCGAGCAGCTGGGCTTTGAGCTACCCGACCGCTGCGTCGTGCCGATCGCCTCGGGCTCGCTGTTCACGAAGATCGGCAAAGGCTTCGAGGAGTGGCGCGATCTGGGGTTGGTGAACGGTGAGCTGCCGCGTATGAACGGCGCGCAGGCAAGCGGATGCTCTCCTGTTGCCAGTGCCTTCGCCGACGGCCACGATGTGTGCCGCCCGGTCAAGCCAAACACCATCGCCAAGTCGCTGGCGATCGGCAACCCCGCCGACGGCCCCTACGCACTCGATCTCGCACGCCGCACTGGTGGCGGTGTGGACAGCGTCAGCGACGAGGAGATCCGCGCCGGCATCGCGCTACTGGCGCAGACCACCGGCGTCTTCACCGAGACCGCCGGCGGAGTCACGACAGCCGTGCTCACCAAGCTGGCTGAGCGCGGGGACATCGACCCCTCCGAGCGCGTTGTTCTGGTCATCACAGGCGAGGGTCTAAAGACGCTCGACGCCGTGCGCGGAACTTTCGAGAGTTATGAGATCGAGCCCAACGTCGCGGCGTTCGAGTCGCGTGTCCCCGAGGCAGTGACGGTCTGATGGCGGTCACAGTCAGAATTCCCACGCAGCTGCGCGCCGCCGCTCAGGGCACCAGCGAGGCCGAGCTCGACGGCGCCACCGTGCAAGAGGTGCTCAATGGTCTCTACGAGCGCTTCGGCGAGCTGCGCGAGCGCATCTGTGACGAGGACGGCTCGCTGCGGCGCTTTGTCAATGTGTATGTCAGCGGCGAGGACATCCGCTTCCTCGATGGCCTGCAGACGCCGGTATCCGATGGTGCTGAGTTGACGATTCTGCCAGCTGTCGCCGGCGGCTGAACTACGCGGAGCGCGGTCGCTGGCCGATCGCGGAGCCTGACGGGCGCTACGCCGAGCGTCGCTCCAGCCGTTCACGCAGCTCCTCGCCGCGGCCGGCGGCGACTGCGCGCGTGGCGCGCGCATCGGTCAGCTCCAGGCCGCGCGCGGTGGCGAAATCGAGCAGCTCCTGGCGCTCCTCGCTCTCGCGCGCTGTGCGCAGGAAGAGCCAGCACAACAGCCCCAGGGTGAGGATGCTCTCCTCGATCATCATGATCGCGCCGGCCAGGTTCTGGTCGGCGATCGGAGAGATGTGCCAGATCGCATCGCCGCGGTTGTAGAAGGGGTAGAAGGGAGTGCCCGACCACAGGAATATGTTCCCGAGCACGGCGCCCGTCAAGCGCACCGCGACGATGTAAAGGAGCTTGGCGAGATTGCCAAACCACGCGGGCATCGGCAGAGGACCGAACAGGCACATCCACATATTGATCCCGAAGCCCAGGAACATCGCGTGCTCGAGCGCGTGCACGGCCGGTTGGCGCAGCGCCGCCTGATAGAGCACCGGCAGGTGCCAGACATAGAGATCAATCGCCCACAGCGGGAGGGCCACGAGCGGATGCGCGAGCACGCGCAGGCGGTTGAAGAAGCCGATGCGCAGGATCGGCGCGATCAAGGGCCCCGTCAGGCCGAGCACGATTAGCAGCGCCGCGATGTCACCCAGCAACAGGTGCTCGGCCATGTGCGCGGAAAGCAGTTCCTGACTGTCGCCGCCCAGCGAGGTCAACGCTGCCCCGATCGTCACGAAGCCCGCGTAGAAGCATGCCTGGCGCCAGCCGGGCACCGGATGCCCCTGCACCGCGAGCGTGAATGCGCGACGCGCGTAGAGCACACCCAGGATCAGCAGCGGCGCGAGCTGGATGACGTCGTCGAGTGCGATGACGGATGCGAAGGGGATCGGGATCACCTGCCTGCAGCGTAGACTGCGGCGAGCATGAGAGTCCCGCGTCGCTCGCCGCTCCTTTTGCTGGGGGGCCTGATCACGGCGGCGCTTCTGTTCCCGGTCGATGCTATTGCCCACGGCATCGTCGGCAAAGCCGACCTGCCGATCCCCGTATGGCTCTTCAGCTGGGCCGCGGCGGTCGTGCTGGTCGTGTCCTTCGTCGCGCTCTCCACACTGTGGCGCAGCCCGCAGCTGCAGGAACAGCACCGCCGGCGGCTGGTGCGGCTGCCGCTGGCGCTCGAATCGCTGGGTTGCCTACTTGGACTGGGGTTGTTTGCACTCGTGCTCTACAGCGGCTTCGCCGGCACCGAAGACCCCGATGAGAACTTCTCGGTCACCTTCATCTACGTGATCTTCTGGGTGGGGCTGCCAGTGCTCAGCGTGCTGTTTGGAGATGTCTTTCGCGCACTCAGCCCATGGCGCACATGCGCTCGTCTGCTCTGGTGGGTGGCGCGGCGCGTGGCTCCTGGGCATGCAGCTCCCGGGCGCGCCGCCTCACCACGAGTGGGCTACCCGACTTGGCTGGGGCTGTGGCCCGCCGTGGCTGGGCTCGTGGGCTTCGCGTGGCTTGAGCTGATCTACGTCAATCGCGATCGACCCTCGCTGCTGGCGGCGCTGTCGCTGGGCTACTTCACGGTGATGCTCCTGGGAATGCTGGCGTGTGGGGTGGAGCAGTGGGGTGAGCGGGCAGACGCCTTTGGCGTGTACCTGAACCTGCTCTCGCGCATCGCGGCGCTCGTGCGCGACGAGGACGGCTACCTATGCCTGCGCCGACCCCTCAGCGGACTGCCCGACCTGCCCGTGCGCCGCGGAACGGTGGCACTGATTTGCACGATCATCGGCACCACCACCTTCGACGGTCTCAGCAACGGAGGCATCTGGCGCAATAACGAGCCCAGCCTGCAGAGCGTCTTCGCCGATCTTGGCCTACACCCGACGCCCGCATATGAGCTAACCGCCTCGCTCGGGCTCGTGCTGTGCATCCTCCTAATCGCCGGCGTCTACCGGCTGGGCATCCTCGGCGTGCGCAGCGTCAGTGAGCGCTACAGCACAGACGAGCTCACCCGGGCGTTTGTCCACACGCTCGTACCGATTGGCTTCGCCTATGTGTTGGCCCACTACTTCTCCCTGCTGCTCTGGCAGGGACAGGGGCTGGGGTATTTGATCTCCGACCCGCTCGGCGACGGCTCCAACCTGTTTGGCACGAGCGGCTACCAGATCGACTACCAGGTCATCTCTTACGCGGCCATCTGGTACGTGCAGGTTGCCGCACTCGTGGCCGGCCACGTTGGCGGACTGGCGCTCGCGCACGACCGCGCGCTGGTCATCTACCGCGACCCCCTGCAGGCGATCCGCAGCCAGTATTGGATGCTCGCCGTGATGGTCGCCTTCACGAGCTTCGGGCTGTGGCTGCTGTCGGCGGTGGGGACCTGAGCTGGGATGGATGCAGTGCTGTGGAGATGCAGTGAGGTGGGGATTTGCAGTGAGG
>DATBPO010000255.1:0-3604 GCA_036561265.1 Solirubrobacteraceae bacterium
GACCCCACGCGAGGCCCCCTTTCCTACCCACGCGCGACCCCCACCCCCACCATGCCTTGACAAAAATCTTGGCATGGCTAAACTTCTTTTTATGGCAGCAGGGGACAGCACGCGTACGCAGGCGGTGGAGGACTACTGCAAGGCGATCTTTACGCTGGAATCGCGGGCGGGCGAGCCGGTTTCCACGAATGCCGTAGCGGAGCGGCTGCAGATCACGGCGGGCTCTGTTTCGGCGATGCTGCGCAAGCTGGGCGAGGTGGAGCTGATCGTGCATGTGCCCTACCGCGGGGTGACGCTGACGGCCAAGGGGCGGCGGGTGGCGCTTGAGGTCATCCGCCACCACCGGCTGTTGGAGCTGTTCCTGGCGGAGACGCTGCAGATGCCGTGGGATCGGGTGCATGCGGAGGCGGAGGTGCTCGAGCACGTGCTGAGCGAGGAGCTGGAGGCGCTGATCGCGGCGAAGCTGGGGCATCCCACGGCGGATCCGCACGGCGACCCGATCCCGAGCGCGGAGCTGGAGCTGGCGGAGACGCCGACGCGGGCGCTCGACAGCCTGACGGTGGGCGAGCGGGGGGTGTTCGTGCGGGTCAGCGACTCCGAGCCGGAGATGCTGCGCTACCTGGCGGGCCTTGACATCTCCCCCGGCGATGCGCTTGAGGTGCTCGAGCACCAGCCCTTCGGGGGGCCGCTGCGGGTGAGCTTTGATGGGCAGGAGCACACGCTGGGCGGCGGGTTGGCGCGGGCGATGCGGGTGGACGTGAAGAGCTCGGTGCGCGAGGGCGTGGCATGACACCGCTGCCCCCGCGTGGGCCGGCGCCCGTGTTGGAGGGGGTGGGAGGAGGGGTGGGGGCCGCGCTCGCGGAGACAGCTGCGGCTACCGCAAGCGGAGCGATTGCGCCCGCCACACCGAGCGCGCTGGAAGCCCTGTTCGCACGGGGCCGGGTGCGGGCGATGCTGAGCATGTTGGGGCCGGCGTTCGTGGCGGCGATCGCGTACGTGGATCCGGGTAACTTCGCGACCAACATCGCGGGCGGGGCGAAGTTCGGCTATTTGCTGCTGTGGGTGGTGCTGGTGGCGAACTTGATGGCGATGCTGATCCAGTATCTGTCGGCGAAGCTGGGGGTGGCGACGGACTGCAGCCTGCCCGAGCTGTTTCGCCGGCGCTACTCGCGGCGGGCGTCGTGGGCGATGTGGGTGCAGGCGGAGATCATGGCGATGGCCACGGATGTGGCGGAGTTCGTGGGCGCGGCGCTGGGCCTGAATCTGCTGTTCGGTGTGCCGCTGTTGCCGGCGGGGCTGATGACGGGGGTGATCGCGTTCGTGATCCTGCACCTGCAGAGCCGCGGCTACCGGCGCTTTGAGCTCGCGGTCTCAGCGCTGCTGGGGATCGTGTTCATGGGCTTTCTGTATGAGGCGCTCGATATCGGCCCGTCGGCGCGGGAGTCGCTCGGCGGCCTGGTGCCGCATCTGACGGGCTCTTCGAGCCTGTATCTGGCGGTGGGGATCATCGGAGCGACGGTGATGCCGCACGTGATCTACCTGCATAGCGCGCTGATGAATGGGCGCACGCCGGTGCGCAACGACGGCGAGCGCAGGCGGGTACTGAAGTACGAGCGCGTCGATGTGATTGTGGCGCTGGGCCTGGCGGGGATCGTGAACATGGCGATGCTGGCGGTGGCCGCGAAGCTCTTTCACGGCAGCGGTCACACGGGGGTGAGCACGATCAGCGAGGCCCACGCGGGCTTTGGGCAGCTGGTGGGCGGGGGCGCGGCGCTGGCCTTCGCGGTGGCGCTGCTGGCGTCGGGGATCAGCTCCTCCTCGGTGGGTACCTACGCGGGCCAGCTGGTGATGCAGGGGTTCGTGGGCTTCAACATCCCGCTCTTTTTGCGGCGCCTGCTGACGATGCTGCCGGCGATCGCGGTGCTGGCGGTTGGCCTGGGTCCCACGGAGGTGCTGGTGTTCAGCCAGGTGGTGCTGTCGTTCGGCATTCCCCTGGCGCTGATTCCGCTGGTGTTGCTGACGAGCAGGCGCTCGGTGATGGGGGTGCACGTCAACCGCCTGCCCACGACGATCGCCGCCGGTGGCCTAGCGCTGCTGATCACGGCGCTGAATGTCTTTTTGATCTACCAGCAGGTTTGAGGCGTATCCTGGAGAAAGTCCTTCTCTGATGGGTACCCTCCGCCGCACCCCCACGTTGCTCGTCGCCGGCGTACTTGGCGTGCTGGCGGTGCTGATGCTGGCGATGTACCTGTACGACCACTCGCGCCGCGAAGACATCGCGCAGGGCGTGAGCATCGGCGGCGTGCCGGTGGGGGGACTCAGCGAGGCCGCGGCGAGGACCAAGCTGACGCACGAACTGGCGACGCGCTCGGATGTGCCCGTGAGCGTTCACTACGGCACGCGCACGTGGCACATCACGGGGCGCGACGCGGGTCTTACGATCGACGCCGCAAGCCTGGCTGAGGAGGCCGCGTCGGCGAGCCGCGAAGGATCGATCTTCACGCGCACCGCGCGGGGCCTGTTCGGCGGCAGCGTGCACCGCGACATCCCCTTGCAGGCCCACTACTCGCACGCGGCGCTGCGCGAATTCGCAAGTCGCGTGAGCGCTGACATCGACCACCCGGCGATCAACGCCTCGGTGTCGCCCTCCGCGACGGGCCTCACGGAGGTGCGCGGTCATAGCGGCGTGGAAGTCAACACCCGCCTGCTGCGCTCGCGTGTGGCGCGCGCACTCACGGGCACGCTGGTGGTGGGCCAGGTGCGGGTGCCCGAGCACATCGTGCATCCGGCTGTCAGCACGGCGCAGCTGGCAGCCAGATATCCCGCCTATATCGTCGTGGACCGCGGCGCCTTTACGCTGCGCTTCTACGAACACCTCAAGCTTGCCCTCAGCTACCCCATCGCGGTGGGCATGCAGGGGCTTGAAACGCCGGCGGGCTTGTATGCGATCCAGTGGAAGCAGGTCGACCCCCCGTGGTACGTCCCAAATAGCGCCTGGGCGGGGGCGCTGGCGGGCAAGACCATCCCCCCCGGCCCCGCGGATCCGCTGAAGGCGCGCTTCATGGCCTTCAATGGCGGCGCGGGCATCCACGGCATCGACCCCTCCGAGTACTCCTCGATCGGCCACGACGCCTCGCACGGCTGCGTGCGCATGCGCATCCCCGATGTGATCGCGCTGTACAGCCGCACTCCGGTGGGCACGCCCGTGTACGTGGCCTGAGCCGAACATGCCGGCCTGACCGGAACCCGTCCCGCTGACGCTCGGCCACCCGCCGGCGAGCAGCGAGAGCATTCAGAGCCCGCGCGTGGTGCGCGACCTAGCGGTTCTGGTTCTGATGGCGCTCGCCGCGCACCTGCACGGCGATGTAGACCACGATGATGTTGACGACGATGCCGATGCCGATGAAGGTCACGATCAGACCGATATCCTTGGACACCGCGGCGCTGGCGAGGGGCAACATGAGGCGCGCAGCCTAGCAGCGCCAACCCCGGCCCGTGTCGTAGCCTGTCTGAGCCGCCGCGCAAAGCAGCGCCAGGAGAGGTGCCGGAGCGGTTGAACGGGCGCGACTGGAAATCGCGTAACGGGGGAAACCTCGTTCGAGGG
>DATBPO010000256.1:0-4806 GCA_036561265.1 Solirubrobacteraceae bacterium
CGCCTACTCCACGGGCACGGGTGAAAGCTTTCTTCCCGCGCACCCCTTCGCCGCGGGCGAGCGTGTCACCGTAAAAGCATCGGTGCAGGCAGGTGGCACGACGGCTCCCGCCACGACCACTTTCACCATCGCCCACCAGGCGACCGTAAGTCACAGTGAATTCCCGATAAGCCCCGGCGATCCCCGCGCCGTGCAGCGCTACGGCTCGCTCACCGTTTCCGCGCTGCACGTCACCACGCCCCCGCGCCCCGGCGCGGCGCCCGGCGATCTCTTCCTCGCGCCCTACCAGGGCAAGGGGTCGCCCGGCCCCATGATCGTCGACCAGCAGGGGCATATCGTGTGGTTTCACCCCCTGCCCCCGCACGACGTCGCGACCAATTTTCAGGTGCAGTCCTATCAGGGCCGGCCCGTGCTCACGTGGTGGCAGGGACGCGTGCTGCAGGTCGGCTTCGGGCAGGGCGAGGACGTCATCTACGACTCCTCCTACCATCCCGTTGCGACCATCCTCGCCGGCAACGGCTATCACGCCGATCTGCACGAGATCAGGCTCACGCCGCAGGGCACCGCCTGGATCGATGCCTTCGACCCAATTCACCTGAGCCTCGCCTCCGTGCACGGCGCCTCGAACGGCGTTCTCACCGATTCCGTCGTGCAGCAGATCGACATCAAGACCGGCCTCGTCATGTGGGAGTGGCATGCGCTCGGCCACGTGGCCCTCGGTGAGTCCTACGACCTGCCCGCGCCCCGCAACAGCTATCCCTGGGATTACATCCACATTAATTCGATCGATTCCGGATCCAGCGAAGACGTGCTGCTCTCCGGGCGCAGCACCTGGGCGCTTTACGACGTTAAACTGCACGATGGCGCGGTGAACTGGCGTCTCGGCGGCGCGCGCAGCAACTTCCATCTCGGCTCCGGCGTGCACTTCTACTGGCAGCACGACGCTGAGTTCCAGCCCGGCGGCCTCATATCGCTGTTCGACAACGGCTCGAGCCCGCCCAAGGAGCGCTCCTCGCGCGGCCTCCTGCTCGCTCCCGATCTCGCCACGCACACCGTCACGCTGGGGCACGCCTTCGTCAACCCGTCGCAGACGCTGCTGGCCTCAAGCCAGGGCAATCTCTTTTCGCTGCCCGGCGGCGACTGGCTGATGGGCTACGGCGGGCTGCCCAACGTCACCGAGTACGACGCCTCCGGGCACGTCCTCTTCGACGCCACCTTCGGCAAGGACGTGCAGAACTTCCGCTCCTACCTGTTTCCCTGGCCCCCGCGCCAGGGCTGAGAACTTCTGCACCTACCCCTGGCCCCCGCGCCAGGCCTGAAGCGTGGCAATCGCGCCGTCGGCTACGCGGCCCATGAAGGTCTCGCGGTCGTTCACATGCGGCAGCGGCTCGCTTGGCACATCCACCTCCAGGAACTCGCACAGCGGCTCCCAGCCTTCGCTCACCTGCCACACGAGCAGGCGCTCCGCCGGCACCACGCGCCTGACCTCCGCGTTGTGGCGCTCCATCTCCGCGATCAGCTCTGCGGGGGTGGCGTGGCCAGCGGCGAAGGTGCCCTGCGGGCCCCAGAACATGCGCTCCACCAGCGCCAGGTAGTCGCGCCACTGCTCATCCACCTGTGCGCGGGCGCTTGAGAGCAGGCGCAGCAGCGACTCGCCGTGGCCCATGTCCCAGATCGTCTCGCGGAAGCTCCGCTCCCACTTTGACCCCTCGCGCACGCTCAGCAGCACCTTCGCCTCGGGGTAGCGCTCCATCAGCTCTTTGTAGAAGTAGCCCCCCGGCCAGTCCACGCTCGAGTTGAAACCCGCGAAGATCTCATCCCACGGCGCCTCGCCGTCGAGCGCCCGCTGCCACTGCTCAACGCGCCGTAAATCGGCCAGCACATCGACCCAGTGGTAGCACGGGCCCAGGCCCAGCATCTCCACCGCCACCTTCTGCGTCAGCGTGCCCGTGCGCGGCAAACCTGCTCCAATCAACCTCATCTACCGCTCCTTTCGCGTCCTCCGCGGGTTTCTCCGGTATCGTCCCGCCCTCGACCTGACGCTTTTTCACATCTGACAGGGGGATCGTTTGCAGTTGAAGGTTACCGGCGCACCGCAGTCCGCCCCGTCCCTCACCGCCCTGCGCGGGCCGCGCATCACCGCTCTGGAGCTCGCCGACGCCGACATGTCCTTCTCGCAGGAGGAGGTGCTGACGATGCTCGACATGAAGGGCGACGAGTTCGCCGAGCGCATCTTCAGCCGCTGCGGTGTGCAGCGCCGCCACCTCAATCTCAGCGGCGACTCCCTGGCCACCACGCTTCAGGGGCGCACCGCGCAGATCGAGGAAGAGCTCTTCGGCTTCGCCGTGCAGGCCGTCGATCGCCTCGGCGTCGATCCGCGGGAGATCGGCACCGTCGTCACCGCCACCCTCTACTCGCTCGGCGGCCCCACGCTGGCCCACCGTCTCGTGGACCACTACGACATGGACCCCTCCACCGACAAGTACCACATCCTCGGTGTCGGCTGTGCCAGCGCCGTGCCCCTCATGCGCCTCACCGCGCAGTCCATGCGCGATCACCCCGGCAAGAAGGGTCTCGTCGTCGCCGCCGAGAGCATGGCCGGCATCCTCATGCGCTCCGCGCAGGACGACTCGCGCGCCAAGGTCGTCGGCTCCTCCATCTTCGGCGACGGCTGCGCCGCGGCATTGCTCGATGGCGATCCCGTGGGGGAGGGCGATGAGGCTGATGGCGCCGGCGCGGGCTCCGGCCCCGCGATCCTCGCCTCCAAGGTGCACCAGATCGGCCGCACCCTCGGCGCCGTCAAGCTCGAGCTCGCTGCGCAGGACAGCTACCTGCACCTCGACCGCGACCTGCCCGACCGCGCCGGCGAGGGGCTCCACGAGCTCGTCGAGGACTTCCTCGACAGTAATGACCTATCGCCTGCAGACATCGACCACTGGATCGTTCATCCCGGCGGGCGACGCATCATCGAGAGCGTCCAGGAGGCGCTCACTTTGTCGCGCGAGCAGGTCGAGATCAGCTACCAGGTGCTCGCCAACCACGGCAACGTCGGCACGCCCTCGATTCTCTACGTCCTCAAGAAGACCATCGAGCAGCGCTCGCCCGAGTCCGGCGAACGCGGGCTGATGGTCACCATCGGCCCCGGCATTACTGTCGGGCTGATGCTGCTGCAGTGGTGAGAGACCCCTGCGGGAGGTTAGAAGGAGCGGAATCGGGGTATAGACCTTATGTCCAATAGGGAGGTTTGGGATGAGGTCCCCCGCACGATTTTCGCTTCTCGCGCTGCTGCTCACAGGCGCGCTTCTCGCTGTACTGGCCCCCGCCGCGCTCGCCGCGCCTGAATTCGGCGTCGAAAGCTTCTTTGCTTCCAACTGCAAGGTCAACACCTGCGCGAAGGGTGCGACGCCTGCCGAAGACAAGGCAAATGCGGAAGCGGAAGCGTATACGCAGGCCGCCGGGCATCCTCCCTTTGGCGTCACCGATTTCACGCTCAACACCTTCGAAGCCGCGCCGGGACTTTTCCTTCCAGTCAAGAACCTCAAGAGCCTGCGCATCGACGTCGCCCCCGGCGTGAGCACCAACCCGGAGGCAGTTCCCAAGTGCTCGGTGGAAGGCTTCACAGGCACGGAAGTGGAAATTCTGCCCGGAGTCCATGCCTTCACGCCACCCGCCTGCCTGCCCGCCTCGGTGATCGGCGAAAATGTCGTCAGAACGGTGGTTCCCTCGCCGGCCCCACCCGGATTCGCAGATGCGACCCTGACCGGGAAGGTCTACAACCTCGAACAGCCCGAAGGCATGTCCTCCTACTTCGGTGTGGCTCTGCAGGTGGCGCCCGGCTTCTTCGTTCACACCTTCATCGAGGGCCACGTCGAATGGGCCAGCGACTACCACGACCTCTTCATAATTAACAATATCCCGCCCGGACTGATCAAGTCGCGCCTGATGTTCGAAGGCAACATCGGCACCGGTGGGTTCCTGAGCAACCCCAGCAACTGCGCCGGCCCTGGCCCCTCCACGACCACCGGCTGGAGCGGCGAATCCGCTGAAGGCGCGAAGGTCTCGACCTCCTACACCACACCCGTCGGCACCGAAGGTTGCAACGGCCTGCCGCCCTTTGCGCTGGCTCCCTTCGCGCCGACCTTCTCGCTGGCGCCGGAAACGACGCAGTCCGATCAGCCCGACGGCGCCACCACCGAACTGGTGCTGCCGCACGACCCCAACCCCGCGAACCTCGACTCCGCGCAGCTGAAGAGCGCCACCGTGCAGCTGCCTGAAGGCATGACGCTCAACCCCTCGGCGGCCCACGGGCTTGCATCCTGCACGCCCGCGCAGATCGGCATCCACACGCGCGGAGCCGTCGCCTGCCCCGCGGGCTCGAAGGTGGCCACGGCGACACTCCAGGTGCCCGGCCTGCCCGCGGGCTCGCTGCAGGGCAGCCTCTTCCTCGGCGGTCCCGAAGGCGGTGGTCCCATCACCGGACCTCCGTACGTCGTCTACCTCGACGTTGAGTCCGCGCGCTATGGCATCTCCGTACGCCTTGCCGGCGAAGTGGTGCCCAACGGAAACACCGGGCGCGTCAGCGCGGTCTTCCCCGAAAACCCCGAACAGCCCTTTAGTAACCTGATCCTCAAGTTCACCCCGGGCGCGCTGGCGCCGATCGCCAATCCGCTTGTCTGCGGCACCGCCACGACGACCACCGCGCTGAGCCCCTACACCGGCCAGCCCGCTGCCACGCCCTTCAGCAGCTTCGTCGTCGACAGCAACGGCCAGGGTGGCGCCTGCCCATCGCCGCTGCCCTTCTCGCTC
>DATBPO010000257.1:0-6188 GCA_036561265.1 Solirubrobacteraceae bacterium
CGCACAGAAGCGCGTCGGTCCTGCCCCCACCCGCGCGCGCGGGCCAAGCGCGCGGCGCGCAGCGGCGATAACACCCTCATCCCCCCTGTGCAACCCGCGCAGCCCGTCGGCCATGAAGTACGCCAGGCCCGGTCGTGCCGACTCCGGCGCCGCGCCGATCTCTTCCAGCGCTCCCAGCGCCGTCCCCTCCCACACCTGCGCCACCCCCAGCGGATCCGCCGGCACCAGCTCGAGCTCAGGGCAGCGCGCCAGCGCCTCCCCCAGCACCATTCCCACCGTCACCCCATAGGCCTCCGCCGCCCCCGAGACCTCGCCCACCCGCTGGCCGATCTTCGATCGGTCGCCTCCGGGGATGGGAGCGATCGCCAGCGCCCGTCCCGCCAGCGCCCTTGGGCCGCCCGCGGCAATCACGAGCTCGAAGCGGGGCAGGTGGACGCACACAACCATATACGAACATATGTTCGCATCGCAACAGGCGCACGCAACAGACAGCTGTGCGCAGAGATAGGCACGCAGATCCTCCGGCAGGGATCGTCACCGAGGACCCCACGCACGCGGCCAACACGCGGCCGCAAGGCCGCTCCCCCAAACAACCCCTCCGTGCGCTCTGCGCGCCCTGAGCTCAGTCCATGCCCAGCGGCCCCTCAGCGGACCCGCTGAGGAACTGGCGCACAAACGGGTTCTCTGAAGAGAACATCTTCTGCGCGTCGCCAGCCTCGACGATGCGCCCCTTCCACAGCAGCGCGATGTACTCGCCGATGCGCCGCGCCGAGGCGATGTCGTGGGTTACCACCATATACGTGCCGCCCAGCGCGCCGTGCATCTCCTGGATCAGCTCGCACAGCAGCGCCGTGCGCACCGGGTCAAGGCCCGAGTCGGGCTCGTCGAAGATCACGATGTCCGGCTCCATCACGAGCGCCCGCGCGAAGCCCGCGCGCTTGCGCATGCCGCCCGAGAGCTGCGAGGGAAAGTCGTCGATCGCATCCGAGAGGCCCACGTCACCCAAGCGCTGGCGCACCACTTCGCTGATCTGCGCCTCGCTCATGTCGGTGTGCTGGCGCAGCGGGAACGCCACGTTGTCGAACACCGACATCGAGCCGAACAGCGCGCCGTCCTGGAAGAGCACCCCGATCCGCCGCCGCAGCGCCAGTAGGTCGGGCATGTTGAGGCTCGGCACCGACTGCCCCTTGACGACCACATCGCCCGAGTCCGGGAACATCAAGCCGATTATGTGCTTGATTAGCACGCTCTTGCCCGTGCCCGAGGGGCCCAGCACCACCGTGATCGTGTCATCGGGGATCGTCACATTGAGCCCATTGAGCACCGGCAGCCCGCCCAGACGCTTGTGCACATCCACGCAGCGGATCGACCACTCCCCGTCGCTCGCCTCCTCCAGGTGGTCGTGCGAGTGGTACTGGTACTCGCTCGCGCGCTCGAGCATCGCCTGACTCTCAGAGCTCAGACCCCGACCTTCCTCGATCTGCTCCTCACCCATGCTGTCCGTCCCCTCCTGCACACACCGCATACTACACGCCCCTCCCCACCTCCCTACACCCCCTCCTCCCATCTCCTTATACGCCCCATCCTCACCTTCGCTCTTGACAACAGAGCACCTATGAGTCTACGATCAGACCAGGAGGCAAGGAGGAAAGGATGTCGCACGGCCAACACCTCGGTGCCAACCGGAAGCCGCCGTCTGCTTCCGCGCTCGCTCCGACGGCTGATCTGGATAGCAGGAGCGATGGGAGCGCTGACTGCTCCGATCCCCGCGCTCGCATCCTCGACGCGCTGATCGCCACCGTGGCCTACCGCGGCTACGACCGCACCACAGTGGAGCGCGTTTTGCAGACCGCGGACGTTCACGGTGTCGTCTTCGAGGAGCACTTCCAGGACAAGGAGGACTGTTTTTTGCAGGCCCTCGACGCCATGGTGGAGCGACTGCACGCCAGCGTGCTCGACCAATTCGACCGTACCGCCCCCTGGCCCGAGCGCGTGCGCAAGGGGCTCAAGGCTCTGCTCGCGGCCCTCGCCAGCGATCCCGAGGCCGCGCGCGTGGGTATGGTCGAGTGTCTCAGCGCCGGGCCCGGCGCCTATGAGCGCTACCGCCAGACCCTCAGCGCCTTCGTGCCCCTGCTCGAGGAGGGCCGCCGCCACGCCGCCTACCCCGAGCACCTGCCCCCGCAGACATCCGAGGCCGTCGTCGGCGGCATCGCCTCCATCCTGCACCGCCGCGTGCTCGAAGAACGCACCCCCGAACTGCCCTCGCTCTTGGGCGATCTCGTGTACTTCGCCCTCGTCCCCTACATGGGCCACCACCGCGCGATGACCGCCGCCGGCATCCAGAGTCCCTCGCAGGTGCCTTAGAGGCTCACTTCGCGGCTGCCGTGACCTGCGGGAACTGCGTCGTGCGGCCGTTGATCGTAAACGGCGCCCCCTGCGTGCAGGCCGGGGCGGGCACACCGCCGGAGAGGAGCTTTGCTCCCGGATTCCTCGCAATGATCTTTTCGCGCAAGCTCGCGGTGGGTTCGATGTAACGCATTTCCGCCAGCAGTTCAATCAGGCTTTCAGGCACCCGCGCGTTGCCCGGGCCGCTGAGCAGCGGCACCCCATTGGCGCACGTGCCCGAGTTGAACACCGGCATCCCCCCGCTGCCCACGCCGCGCGAGGCGCCCGAGGCCTGGTAGGGGTTCGCACGGTTAAAGCCCGAGCGCTGTGCATACAGCGAGATGCTGTCGGGGTTGACCAGCGGCAGCGCGCCGAGGTAGTGCACGCGCGGCCCCGAGGGGCCGCCTTCCTGCGCCGAACCCTGCGTCGCGGCGGTGGCATTGGCCAGCAGCGCCTGTAGCTCGGGCACATAGCGCGAGAGCTCTTCCAGGAAGGGATTGAAGTTGCGCGTGAAGGGGATCGTCGCTTCCAGCAGCGGCACCGTCAGATCGAGCTGCTTCTTGATGTCCGGCACCCCCACCTTGGCAGCCTTCGTAAGCGGCCCCAGGCCGGTGAGCAGGGTGTTGAAGGAGGGCGCGAAGGTCTTCAGCGACTGCGTCAGCCCAGCCAGCTGGATCTCGGCGGGGCGCAGCTGATCGAGCAGCGGGACGGCATCCACGGCGAGGCTGTCGATGCTGCGCAGCGCCACGCTCCCGTTGTGCTCGAAGGCCGGCAGTTCGCGCCAGACCTGCGCGAAGGCCTGGCTTGACTGGGCCAGCGCGCTGAAGGTGCGTTCACCGTTGACGATCAGCCCGCGCAACTCATGATCGCGTTCGGAGAGCGCATCGAACACTTCACCCGTGCCACGCACCACGGCGGTCAGCGCGCCTTCCTCGGAGGCCGCCACGGCGGCCACTTCATTGGCGTGCCCCACGAATGGATTCAACGTCGCAAAGGCCGCATTGAGGTCTTCACCGCGCCCCGCGAAACCCGCCGCCAGCGACTGCTGCCACAGCTGGAAGGAGCGCCGCGTCTTGGGGTCGAGCGCCGCGAGGATGTCATCGAAGGTCACCGAAGGCAGCACCTGTCTGTTCGGCAGCCGTCCTCCCTCGGGGATATAAGGACCTCTGCGCGGCCCCGGGATGAGTTCCACGTAGGTCTCCCCCAGCAGCGTCTTCTGGCGCAGGATCGCGTGCATGTTGGCGCGTATCGGCGCGTACTGGTGGTCGATTTCAAGCGTCACTTCGTTGCGCCCTTCGACGTTGCGCTTCAGGCGCGTGACATGCCCCACCGGCACGCCGCTGATGCGCACATCGGACTCTTCCGCCAGCAGCATCGTGCGCGGGAAAGCCACTTCGACGCGATAGCCCTTGGGCTTCAGCGGCACCGAACCGCCGAAGGACTCCCACAGGAACAGCAGCAGCCCGAAGCAGCTCAATGCAAACAGCGAGATCACGAGCAGGTTGGCCAGGGTCGGCGCGCGCTTCTGCATTAGGGAGTACCTCCCAGACCAAAGGTCGACTGAAGGCTCTTGCCGAACACCCGGCCGCTGAGTTCGGTGGGACTCGTTACGCCACCACCGCTGACCGCGGGGCACTTGCCGATGCTCGACACAGGCGGATGCGTGAGGCCGCTCAGCGCCTGCACCGTCGGATTGACTTCTTCAGCCGCATGCAACGCGAACAGCTGCTGGCAGGCGTAGAACAGAATGCCATTGCCGACCGGACCATTGGCATCGGCGTTGGCAAAGACGCTGTTGACGTCGTGGTTGAACCAGCTGAGGTAGAACAGGAAGCCCGCCTGGTTGGCCCCCGGGTTATAGGCCAGCTCGTTGAAGAATTCATTGAGCACCGAGAGGCTCGTGGTGATGCCGGGGAAGGCTTCGGAGAGCTGCTGGATGTCGGGCTGGATTTCACTGACCACCGGCTCGATTTCGCGCGTGAAGGGCCGGATTTCGTTCTTAAGGATCGGCGTGGTGTTGCGCAGGGCGGGCTGCGCTTCCTCCTGCGCAGGACCCAGTGCCTTGGCGAAGGGCTCAAGCTTCGTCAGCGCAGGGCCCGTCACGTTCGCAGCCCTGGTGAGCTTGCTCAGGCCAGCGTTGGTCTGGCGCAGCGCTCCGGGCAGCTCTCGCAGCGTCGCCTGCACCGCCTGGTCCTGCTGCGCGAAGGCGCCCAGCGAGGCGTTGGCGGAGTCCACCAGCTCGCTCAGAGCCTTATCCCTGCTGCCCAGCGCTTCTATGAACAGCCTGAAGTTGTGGATCGAGCGTGCGATCGCGGCGTGGCTCTGCGCTGTCAGATGGGTGAGCTTGGCTCCTTCGCGGGCCAGCGGATCGAAGCGCTTGAACGCCGCCGAGAGGTTGCGCGAGTTGCCCTTCAAGCCCTGGCTGGCGCCGGCTAGGAGTAGCTGTATGTAGCCGCGCGTATCGGCATCCAGCGAGGACAGGAACTCATCGAGGTTGACATCCGGGGCGGTCTGGGAGATGGGAATGACTTCGCCCTTTGCCACGCGCCCCGCCCTGGGCGTACCGGGATCGACCTCCACCGTCATGTCCTTCAGCTGCGTCTTGGGACGCAGCAGCATCGTGGCGTTGCGATAGATGTACTTTGCGTACTTCGGCGTGAGGCTCATGCTCACGAGCGCCCGCCCTTCGTGCAGCGACACGCTTCCGATTTCCCCGATCTTGGCACCGGCGATCGTGACCGCCTGCCCCTGGCCCGGGATGACTGCCTGCGCCGTCTGGAATTCGGCCTTCAGCGCGAAGTGTTCATGACCGAGCACCGGCACCCACGTCGGCACTGCCAGGCGCTCATGCGCCAGCACATAGCCACCGGTCGCCGCCGCCACCACGATGATCGCCACCACCGCCGCGAAAGCCGTGCGGTAGCGCTCGATCTGATCGCGCAGCCCGCGGCCGCCTTCGTGGCTATGGCCAGCGGCGCGCGCCCCGTTGCGCCCCGGGGTGGGCCGTGGCTCCTGACCGTCCTCGGGGCCGGCACCCGGAATCGCTTCTCGCTCGACGCCCCCGCCGGGAGTCGCCTCCCCATCGCCGCCGCGCGAACCTGAACCCTCGGAGGAGCTCAAGGCGCCCTCCTGCTCGAGATCGTCATCCGCGCTCATCCTCCACCTCCATCGGGCGGGCCCTGCGAGAGCGGACCGTTGAAGTTGGGCAGCGCCTGCGTATAGCACGCAACCAGCGGCTTGTAGGGCGGCTCAGTGGCGGGGACGCGTGGGCGCGTGCCCAGTGGCGCCAGCGCGGTGGTGGCCGCCAGCTGAAAGCCCCTGGCCGAGCTGAGCGGCAAGGTCGAAGGTGGCGTGACCAGGACCTGCGGACCCCCGGTCGTCAGCAGCCGCTGGAAGGGGCCGTTGCCGTCGAAGCTCTGCGCGCCCGCATTGAAGCCCACGAGCGCGCTGAAGAACTCCTGCTGGTTGGCGATACCCGAGGTGTTGGCGCCGTCCTGGATCTTGGTTTCGCCCGCCGGATAGAAGACCTTGGTGAGGCACTTGCTCAGCAGTTCGGTCTGCTTGTTGAAGGGCGGCAGGGAAGCCAGCAGGCCGGCGAGGGCAGGCGCCCCGGCGCGCAGCCCCTCAGCCACGCCCCCGAGTTCCTGCGGACCGAGCAGGCCACGCGTCTGCTCGATCCAGGGCAGCGCCGCCTTGACCGTCGCCGGTGTCTGTTCCACGCCCGGGATCAGATCCAACGAGAAGGTCCGCAACGGCGGCAAGGCGCGGTTCACGGCCGCGAAAGCCCGCGTCGCGGTCTGCAC
>DATBPO010000258.1:0-12482 GCA_036561265.1 Solirubrobacteraceae bacterium
ACGCGGCCCCGTTCGCGAAGCGCGCGGCCTGCGCGGGCGGCGTTCCTTCCCACAGGGCGATGAAGAAGGCCGCCGCGAAGACGTCGCCCGCGCCGAGGTCGTCGACGTCGCCCGCTCTGACCACATCCGGCACGGGCACCTGCGCGACACCGCCATGGTGGTGCACCCAGGTTGGCTCGGCGCCGCGCGTGACCGCGACGACGGTGCCGTCGCGGACGCGCTCGAGCAGCGCCGCGCAGTGATCCAGCTCGCGCTCGTTGAAGGCCGCGCCGCTCCAATCGCCGCCGAGCGCTTCATCGTCGATGTCGGTCAAGGCGATCTCGCCGCCACGTCCCTCCCACCGTCGCAACAAGCCCTGGGGCGTGATCGCGGTGAAGGCGCCGATCGCCTGCATGCGCGCGAGCACGGCGACAGGGGTCTCCAACGCCACGGGTGCCGCGTGCACGATCGCTGCGCCCGCACCGATCTCCTCGAGCAGGCCGTCCTCCGGGTCGATGGGGCCGGCCCACGCGAGCACGCGCTGGCGTGTCGTGGGCCCGCTGCCGGCCGTTGCGAGCGTGGTGGTGGCGTCCGCCTCCAGCGTGCGCCACGAGAGCTCGTCCGCGTAAGGGCCCAGCAGCTCGTCGATCTGGCTCCCAACTCCCTGCGTGAAGATCCTCGCGCGCATGCCGAGTCTCGCCGCCTGCAGTGCGCTGTGGAAGGCACCGCCCCCCGGCCGGCGCTCAGGCTCGGCCCTGCCGGCGCGCTCGACCAGGTCGATCGTGACATGTCCGACCGTCAGATAGAGCGGCCCAAGCGGCGCACCGCTCACGCGAGCGCCATGCCGCCGGCCACGGGCACCTCGATCAGCCGCGGGCCCTCGGCGGCGAGCGCATCGGCAAGCGCCGAGCTCAGCTCCTCGGGGCCGGCGACGCTGCTCGACGGGACTCCGTAGGCGCCGGCGAGTGCTGCGCAGTCGAGTCGAGGCAAGTCCAGGCCGGGCGCGCGCTCGATCTGCTCCATGGCCGCAAACCACTTGAGGATCGCGTACTCGTCGTTGCGCAAGACCAGGAAGGTGACGGGCACTTTGTAGGCCGCGGCCGTCCAGAAGGCCTGCACGGCGTACTGCGCCGAGCCCTCACCCAGCACGCACACCACGGGGCGCTCGGGGCAGGCCAGCTGCACGCCGATCGCTGCTGGCATGCCAAAACCGAGGCCCCCGCCCGCGGAGAAGTAGTAGCTGCCCGGCCGGCTCAGGCGCAGCTGATTGCGCAGCGCCAGAGTGCCCGAGGGTGACTCCAGTACGACGATGCCATCGGGGGGGAAGACCTGCGCCAGGGTGCGCACCGCCGTGGAGGGGTTCATGGGGTCGGTGAGCTCAACCTCCTCGGGTGCCGGGCGTGCTGGGGGCGTCGCGCGCTCGCCGTCCTCCACGAGCTCCGCCAGCGCGGCCAGCGTCAGCGCGACATCCGCGACGATGGCCTCGCCCATCGGCGCCCGCGCGGCCTCGTCGGGGTCGCTTGTAATCGCGATCAGGCTGGTGCCGGGCGCCAGTAGCGCGCCGGGGATGTTGGGGTAGTAGGGGAACACCGAGCTGCCCGCCACGAGCACGAGGTCGTGGGCGGCGAGGGCGTCTCCCACTGGCCACACGGCCGGCGGCAGGATGCCCTGGAAGAGCGGATGATTCTCGGGGAAGCCGAGCCGCCCGCCGCCCGGCGCGGGCGTGGCATACACGGCCAGGCGTGCGCGCTCGGCGAGGCGCACCGCCGCATCCCAGCCGCCGCTGGCATCGATGTCGGGGCCCGCGATGAACGCCGGGTTCGCTGCGCTTGCCAGCCGCTGTGCGAGCTCAGCCAGCACCTGTGCGGCGGGCAGTGCCGCCCCCGAGACCCGGCGCGTGGTCTGGTGGCGAACCGCCTGCGCGTCGTCCTCGCTCAGCTCCACAGTCCAGTCGTCCATGGGGATCGACACGAACACGGGCCCGCGCGGCGCGAGGCCCGCCAGGTGGGTGGCCCGTGCGAGGGCATGCGGCACGTCCTGCGCGCGCGGGGGCTCATAGCTCCACTTCACCAGCGGATGGGGCATGCGGATGGCATCGCGGTTGGTGAGGTTTGCCTGCAGGGTCATAAGCGAGCGGTGCTGCTGGCCGGCGGTGACCACCAGTGGCGCCTTGTTGGCCTGGGCGTTGAAGATGGCGCCCATGCCGTTGCCCACGCCGGGGGCGGTGTGCAGGTTGACCACGGTGGGCGTGCCGGTGGCCTGGGCGTAGCCGTCGGCCATACCCACCGCCACGGCCTCCTGCAAGCCGAGCACGTAGCGGAAGTCCGCGGGGAAGTCGCTCAGCATGGGCAGCTCGGTTGAGCCGGGGTTGCCGAACATCGTCGTCATGCCCCGCTCCCGGAGCATCTCGAAAACGGCCTCTCTCACTGTCCCCATCGGGCTCTTCTCCTCGACGTTGGCTGGCCTTGCAATGCGGCTGGCAGCCTATCCGCTATCGCGCAACTACCATCGAACCGCAACGATTCTCGTTGTGCCCTGTTTGCATGTCTGTCGCCTGATGACGCCTTTCGCATCTCATCGAGTCGCCCGTCGACCGCGCCTGCTCGTGCCGATGGTCCTCGCTCTGCTCTGTCTTTGCGCCCCCAGCGTTGCCGGTGCTTCTCTGCGCGGCAACCCTGCCCGCGCGCTGCTGGTCTTCAAGACGATGCAGAAGAACTACTACATCCAGGGCACGGGCCTGTACAGGGGCGAACCGTATTCGTTTTTGTGGCCGTTCTCGCAGACGATGGCGGCCACGGTCAGTCTCGCTTACATGCCCGGCGAGAGCAAGACGTTCGCGCACGAACTGCGCGTGCGCATGTACGGGCTACAGCGCTATCTGCAGACGCCGTCCGCCAGTTCCGCCTCCGAATCCTCGACCTCCGAACCCTCAGCCTCCGAACCCTCGGCCTCCGAAACCCCCGCCAGGCCGGCATTGCCCTCGTTCGCCGGCAGCGTGGCGCCGCCGCTTGGCCCGGGTGGCACGAGCTACTACGACGACAACGAGTGGGTGGGGATTGAGCTGGCGCGGATGTATGAGCTCACGCACGAAGCCTTCGCGCTGGAGCAGGCCAAGCAGATCATGGCGTTCGTGATGAGCGCGTGGAAGACGACGGGTGTGAATGGCAAGCCGCTGGCGTGCCCGGGCGGCGTGCCCTTCTCCAACTCGCCGAGCAACAACACGCGCAACACCGTCACCGACGGACCGGGCGCCGAGCTGGGAGTGCAGCTGTACCGCATCACCCACGAAGCCCAGTATCTGCAGTTCGCGCAGGCGGCCTACGCGTGGGTGCGCCAGTGCCTGCTGAACAGGGAAGGGCTGTATGCCGATCACATCCAGAACAACGGCGAAGTGGAACCGATGGTGTGGAGCTACAACCAGGGCTCGATGATGGGCGCGGGCGCGCTGCTCTACCAGGTCACGGGCAACGGGGCCTACCTGTATGAGGCGCGCCAGACGGCTAAGGCAGCGCTCGCGCACTTCACGCTTGAAAAGCTCGAGCTCGAGAACCCCTTCTTCGTGGTGGTGTACTACCGCAATCTCGCCTACCTGGACTCGATCACCCACGATCCTCCCGGGCTGAAGAGCGTGCAGTCGTATGTCAACTACGCCTGGCAGAACCTGCGCCTGGAAAACAACCTCTTCGTTTCGGGTTCGCCTTCGACTTCGACGCTGCTGGGGCAGGCAGCGATGGTGCAGCTCTACGCGCTGCTGTGCATTCCGGCGAGCAGCTACTTCTAGCGGTTCACGGTAGTGTGGAAGCCATGAGCGATGTGGCGACGGGGAGCATGATCACCGAGGACGGCCTGCAATCGCTGCACGCTGAACTGGAGACCCTGGAGGGTGAGGGCCGCCGGGAGATCGCGGAGCGCATCAAGACGGCGCGCGAATGGGGCGATCTGAAGGAGAACAGCGAGTACCACGACGCTAAGAACGAGCAGGCGCATCTGGAGACGAAGATTGCGCGGCTGCGTGAACGCATCTCGCTGGCGGTGGTTGTGGAGGAGTCCCCGGTGGCCGACGGCGCTGTGAGCTTCGGCTCGACGGTGGTGGTGGCCGACGCGCAGGGCAAGGAGCGCAAGTGGCGGATCGTCAGCTCGCATGACGCGGCGCCAGCTCAGGGCCTGCTCTCAGCGGACTCCCCCGTGGCGCGCGCACTCGTGGGCCGCCGCGCGGGCGATGAGGTCTCAGTTGTGCTGCCCAAGGGCGAGACGGTGCTGCGCATCCAAAGCGTTGACTGACCCCGTCCGCTCGGCCTCGACTGATCCCGCTCGCTCAGCGTCGACTGATCCCGCTCGCAAAGCGTCGACTGATCCCGCTTGCTCGGCGTCGGCCGATCCCGTTCGCTCGGCGTCCTGCAGAGTGTCGGCGAAGGCGTCGACGACGTGGGGGTCAAACTGTGTACCTGCACAGCGGCGTAGCTCGGCGAGGGCCTCGGCCGCACCGATTGCCGGGCTGTAGGCGCGCGCGGAGGTCATGGCGTCGAAGGCGTCGCAGACGAAGATGATGCGGGCGCCGAGCGGGATGTCCTCGCCGGCGAGCCCGTCGGGGTAGCCACCACCATCGAAGCGCTCGTGACTACAGCGCACGAGGCGGGCGACGGGGCGCAGGGCGGAAGCGGCCATGAGGATGCGCTCGCCGAGGATGGTGTGGCGGCGCATGAACTTCCACTCCTGCTCATCGAGCGGACCGGGCTTGTTGAGGATGGCGTCGGGGATGGCGATCTTGCCGACGTCGTGGAGCTCGGCGGCGCGGGCGAGCACGTCGAGACCCTCGGCGCTCATGCCCAGGCGCCGGCCGACGGTGAGGGCGAGGGCGCCGACGCCGCGCTGGTGCTCCTGCAGGTCGGGGTAGCGCTCCTGGAAGGCCTGCAGCAGCACGTCGCGCAGCTGGTGGACGGCGCTGCTTTCCCGGGAGAGGTCCTTGCGCCGGTAAAGACGCTGGTCGGCGAGCTGCATGATGGCGGCCGGCTCGGAGACCTCGCGCGGGATGCTGACGACGCCGTGGGCGGCGTCGATGGCAAAGCCTGGACCCTGCTCACGGAGCGCGTGCAGGCTGGAGGCGATGGTGGCCTCGGTGTCGGTGAGGGCGCGGCGGAAGAGGACGCAGAACTCATCGCCGCCCATGCGGTAGGCGGTGCCGTAGGGCGCGACGACCTCGCTGAGCTTGCTGCTGAGGCGCGCTAGGAGGGCATCGCCGGCGGGGTGCCCGAAGGTGTCGTTGTAGCGCTTGAAGCCGTTGAGGTCATAGAGCACGAGCTCCCAGGGTTCACCGCCCTGGGCGAGGCGGCAGGCGACGTGTAGGTCTTCGATCAACAGGCGCCTGTTGCCGAGGCCGGTGAGCGGGTCGGTGAGGGCCATTTCGCGCGAACCGACGAGCATGGCGAGGTTCTCGCGGACGGTCATGATGAGGTGCACGCTGACGGCCAGGACGGTGGCGGCGGCAAGCGCGACGGCGGCGATGGTGAGGGGCTCGGAGGAGAAGTTGCCATAGACGAGCGCGCCGAGTGCGCAGAGCAGCGAGAGGGTGGGTACGGAGACCATGCGCCAGTCCTCCATGCGCCGACGGCGGGGCTTGGGCCAGGGGGTCCAGGCGGCGATGGCGAGCAGGATTACGGAGGCCGGCCAGAGGCATTCAAGCCAGGTGCCGAGCTGGAAGCTGTCGGTGGCGGTCTGGTAGAGGTAGAGCGAGTCGGCGATGGCGCTGGCGAGCATGGCGGCGGCGATCAGCATCCACACGCGGCCGGGACGCCAGCCGGTCATGCCGATGGCGCCGATGGTGAAGATGAGGAGCAGGAGATCGCCGATGGGGTAGGCGAGGGAGACGGCCACAGAGGCGGTGTCACCGTGGGTGTGGCTGAGGATGGGGGGCAGGATGAGGGCGGCGGCGACGGTGGCGGCGCCGAGGCCGCCGATGAGCCCGTCGAGCCACATGCCGATGCGCAGCTCACGCAGGTAGGCGCCGACGAGCAGTACGAGCGCGACGTAGCAGCAGGGGTAGAAGGCGAGGTAGAGGGCATCGGCGGGAGAAACCTGGCCGGCGGCGACCCCTGGCCCCTCGAGGAAGAGCGTGAAATACAGTTCGCCGAGGCTCCAGCAGAGGACGCCGGCGCCCATCACGAGCCACACCGTGCGCTGCGCCTTGACCAGCGCGCCGCGCATCAGAATCGCAGCCGCGGCGCCGAACATGAGCACGTTGTAGACGCCGTCTTCGAACAGACGATTGAGCTCGTGACCGCCGAAGCCGGCGATGGTGTGGAGCACGTACACCCCCAGACCTCCCACGAGGAAGGCGAGGAAGAGTGTGGATGGCGTTGGTCGGGTGCGCATGTCGGCTGGGCGGAGGAGCCCGGTGGGCGGGCTCGATAGAGCATCGGCTGACGGGGGCCATCGCTGAAGCCAGGAGGTGGTTTCTGGGCGGGGCTTCTAGGTGCGAGCTGGGCGGCGATTAGCGCGCCAGTCGGCGGCGGTTGGTGCGCGAGCGGGAGGCGCCTAGCCTGCGAGCTGGCGGCGCAGGAAGCGCTTGGGGGGCTCGCGATAGAGCTCGCGGCCGAGCTTGAAGGCGCGCTTGCGAAGACGTTTGCGACGGCGCTGGATCTGCCGGAAGAGCTCCTTGCGCGCGGCCTCCTCCCCCTTAAAGCAGCTGCGGTGGCGGCGCAGGTAGCGGGCGAGCAGCCACAGGTCGTGCTCCTCGCCGATGGTTTCGCCGAGGCGGTCGGCGCGTTTGGCGAGCTTGCGCAAGCCGAGCGCCTCGGCTACATAACGCAGGTCCTTGGCGCGCTTGCGCCAGTCGTGGAGCGCGGCGCTGCTGTGGGCCCTACGCGCGCGCCGCCTCCGTTTGCGTCCCTGGCGGTAGATGGCGGTGAGGCCAAGACGGGTGGTGCGGCGGTCGCTCTGTGCCGGCTGCCAGCGCTCCAGATCGAGGCGCGCGGCGTGCAGTTCCTGCAGGACCACACCCCGCACCTGCGCGCCGTGACGCGTGTGCGCCTGCGCCTGCTCGCGCTCGGTGAGGAGCTGTGCGCGCAGTCGGGTCACGCCGGGGCTGCGGGCGAGGCGCTTGGGATGGCGTTCGACGACGGCATCCAGAGCATCGACGAGGACCTCGGCGTCGCGCGCGGTGGCGAGCCGTCGCCCGGCTCTGCGCAGGGCGGCGTTGGTGCGCTCAAAGCGCTTGGGACCCAGGGCGCTGCGCTGCAGCCGCACGAGCGCCCGCGCACGCTTGAGCGCCTTGCGGGTCTCGTGGATGGTGCGCTGGGGGGGCACATCGCGGCGCCCCTGGAGCAGCGCGATGGCCAGCTCGATCTGCTCCAGCGTCTGGCGCTTGAGCTTGGAGCAGGGCTTTTGCTTGCGCTTGCGACGCTTGAGCTGGGACTTGGCGAGGGCGGCGGCGACTCCGACCCCGACCGCGAGCGCCGCCGCAAGCACCGGCCGCCCGCTGCGTGCCGATGGGGAGGGGAAGGGGGAGGGGGACCGGCAGGGCCGGTCCGGTGTGGGCCGCGTATCGCCGCCGCTAGTGCGGGTGAGCGGGACAATGGCGTGATGGCCCGACTTCCTGCCTCTCCCTGGTGGACGGCGCGACGTGCGGGCAGCCGCAAGCCGGCGACCTATCGCTGTCCAATCTGCGGCCGTCATCTGCCGGCGCTCAGCGAGCACATGCTGATTGCCCCGGAAGGGGATACGCGTCGGCGGCGCCACGCGCACACGGCGTGCGTGCTGGCGGCGAGGCGCCGCGGGGAACTGGTGCTGCGCGATGAGTGGCTGCGTGCGCAACCGCGCAGGCCCTCGTGGTGGCGGCGCTGGCTGCGGCGCGCGTGAAGGGGCCCGCGGGTCACGCGGTGGGTTGGGCGCCTATGCAACTGTGGCCTGGCTCCTCACCTGGATGGCTCGCCGGTCACTCTCCGTAGACGTGCACGTAGTCGGGCTCGACGCGGATGATGAGGCGCTGTTCGCCGGGCTGGCGGAAGGGATAGCTGTCCTTGTCGAGGTACTTCTTGGCGAGGGCGTCGATGTGGGCGTCGGCGCCCTCGTGGGTGCGCTCGCTGACGCGGCCGCGGACCATGATGTACTCGTAGGGGTTCTCGAGGTTCTGCACGATGATGGTGATGCGGGGGTCGCGTTCGAGGTTGCGGGGCCAGGCGCGGCCCTCGGCGGTGTTGAGCACGGGACGGCCGTCCTGGACGTCGACCCACACGGGCACGGCGTGCACCGAGCCATCGCTGCGGAGGGTGGCGACGTTGGCGAAGTTCTTGGCCTGCAGCAACTCGGCGCCGCGGCCCTCGATGGTTGTGCTCATGGAGCCCCTTTCGCGTTTGTGGATGTGATGTGCGCCCATCACGATAGGGGGTTATGCCGCAGGTGCGGTTCAGCTTCTACTACTGCCTGCTGAGACCCGTCTGCGAGCTCGCGGGCGGGATCTGCTGTAGCGGCGCCAGCTTGCCGTTGTTGAGCTCGAAGGTCACCCTGGCTTCGCCGCCGCTGGGGCAGCACAGGGCGTCATGGGAGCGATACAGCGGATAGGCCAGCGTGACCTGTGTGTCGCTCTGGCTGAGGACGCGCAGCTTGGCGCTGGGCTGCGTGGAGTCGGTGCCCAGGTAGCGCCCGTCGACGAAGAAGAAGGCCTGCTGTCCGTAGCCGTCGCCGCTGGGGCTGCGCGTGCCTACGAGCACGCCGAGGGTCTGGTTGGCGTGGTACTGGGAGGGGTCATCGGGGGTGTAGCCGTGGGCGCGCACCACTGCCACTGCCGCCGTGGCGGTGTCGGCCCCCGTACCCGCCGAGGTGCTCTGGCTGGTGAACGCGGGTGCACTGGCCGTGCGGGTCGTTGCGCTGCTCGTGCTCGTATTGGGCGTCGCAGTGCGGGGGGAGACTGTCGTGCTGGTGTTGGTGCTGGCAGACGCGCTGGTGGAGGTGGAGGTCGCAGCAGGGGCTGGGGCGCTTGAGACAGAGACGGTCTTGGTGGTGGCGCCGCAGCCGGCGAGGAGCGCTGTGGCGAAGAGCGCCAGCATCGCGGGCGTGGCTACGGGGGTGCTCATCACATCAGGGTATTCGCCGCGTTGTGGGCGCCTCCTACCATTGCGCAGCAGGCGGCGAGCCGGGCTTCCCAGCACGCGGCAACCCTGCTAAACATTATTAGTGGCCACTAACCCAACAAGAGCGCGGGTGCCCGCGGCGGAGCGGCGTGAGGCGCTGGTGGCAGCGGCGGTACATGAGTTCGCTCATGGTGGCCTGCATGGCACCTCGGTGCAGCGTGTCGCCGAGCGCGTGGGCGTAGCGCAGCCCTATGTCTTTGCGCTGTTTGGCAACAAGCGCGAGCTCTTTGTGGCGGCGCTGGAGCGCAGCTTCGAGCGCATCGCGGCGGCTCTTCGCACGGCCGCGGCCGACTACCGCGAGGGTCGCGCGCGGGTGGAGTGCGCGGATGTGCTGGAGGCGATGGGGGCGGCTTACCGCGAACTGCTGGCGAGCGACCGCGACTACCTGATGCTGCAGCACCAGGCTTATGCGGCGTGCGACGATGAGGTGGTGCGAGCGCGGGCGCGCCACTGTCACGCCGAGGTGGTGACGCTGGTGCAGGAGCTCTCTGGCGCGCCGAGCGAGCGTGTGGATGACTTCATCCGCCATGGCATGGCCTTGAATGTGGCGGCGGCGATGGACGTGGAGGCGCTGTCCGTGGACTGCCCGTGGGTCAAAGAGGAGATCTCGGGTGAGCCCGGTGGGCGGGGTGGGGCGTCCGCGCCCGGCGGGCGGGGTGGGGCGTAGTAGGATCGAGGGCAGCGATGGCGGTTTCCCCGGAGACGCAGCAGCGCGAGCGCCCCTCTAGGCGAGAAAAGATCCGCACGGGCGGGCTCGTGCTCTTGGCGGTGCTGATGACGCTGTTTGCCGTGTCTAACCTCGAAGAGGTTGAGGTCAGCTGGATCTTCGGCTCAGGCAAGGCTCCGCTGATCATCGTGATCGTGATCTCGCTGCTGGTGGGCGTCGTCCTGACGCACTTCGCGGAGCGGCGCTACTACCGACGCCGCTAGCTGCTGCGCGGGGGAGGCGGTTGGCATTGCTGCAGTGCTGGGACGCTCGACGGCGCCTGGCTTTTCTGCAGCGCCTGGCCGCGCTTCGGCTCCTGACTGGGCTGCAGCGGCGCCCTCGGCGATTTCCTTCCTGGCCTTCACGATCGTGCGCGTCGCCTGCTCGGGGCCGATGTAGGGGGCGAGCACCACATATGAGAGGTACTCATTGAGGGTGCTCAGCAGATGCGCGCGGCCGGCGAAGACCTCGGTGTGCAGGGTGTGCGCGAGGGCCCCGGAGATCCATTCCGGCGCGAGTCTCGATCCCGAGCGCTGCGGCGCGCCCTCGGTCAAGAGCGTGGTGACCTCATCGGCGAGCTTGACCATGTCCTCGATAACGCCGATGCCGGCGGCAAAGGACTTGGCGGCGAGCGTGAGGGCTGTGGCGGGGCGTTCCACGAGGTGGGCGCTGAGACGATACATCGCGTGGCACACTGCCGTGGGCCACTGGGCGGAGACGAGCGCCGGGTCGGCTACGACCTCGAGCAGATCGCCTCCCAGCATGTCGAGCGCTGCCCCAAAGCACTCGCGGGGACTCTCGAAGAGGTCGAGGAAGGTGTCGATGGAGAGTCCGGCCTCTTCGGCGATGTGCGGTGCGCTGAGCTCCTCGTAGGGCTCGCGCAGGGCGAGGTTGACGATGCTCTCCAGAATGCGGTCGTAATCGCTCAGGGGGCCGGTTGTGCTGAGGTCCAGCTGCACTACGCGCGGCAGCGGCGGTTTGGAGCTTTCAAGCGCGTGCAGCTGCTCCACCGCGGGGGAGCCGAAGAGCAGTGTCCAGCGCAGCATCTCGCTGCTCAGCGAGGAGCGGTTTTCAAAGCGCCCATTGCAGAGGCGGGCAAAGACGGCGCGGCGTAGGCCGCCCACGACGGCGCGCACCAGCGGACCCGGCAGCTGGCCCTCGCTGGGGGCCGGGTGGAAGCTGCTCGCTAGGAGCTGCTCGGCGGCGGCCATGGCGCGGCGCAGGCGCAGCTGGCCCTCGGGGCCGGCGGTTAGCGTGTCGATCAGCACTAGGCGCAGCGCCTTGGGGTTTGTCTCCAGTTCCTCCACGAGCGCCGTCAATCCCGCGCGCGCGCGTTTCTCAAGCGAGCCGTCGCTGGCGCGGCAGGCGGCGTTGACGCGCCTGAAGGTGCGGTTGACGATGAGGTCGAAGGTCTCCATGAAGCAGTCTTCCTTGTTGGCGAACTGCTCGTAGAAGGCCCGCCGCGAGACGCCGGCGAGGCCGATCACGTGCTTTACGCTGGTGCGCTCGTAGCCGTGGATCGAGACGGCCTCGATCATCGCTCCGTGCATGCGGATGCGCTGGTGGTGCACTACGTCCTCGGGAGCGATGCCGTGCGGTCCCTTGGGCAGGCGCTTATAAAGGGGGGTGATGCCCCCTGTGCTTGGGCGCCGCCAGCCGTGCTCCGTCGTCGACATTCAGTCTCCCAACACGCTTTCGATGGCCAGACTGTCAAGGAGTCTGGTAAACACAATCATTCCATGTCAGCGATTTTTTGTCTACAGATTACTCTAGGAGTCTCATGAGAATTTTGCGTTGAGCCTGGACCTCCAGATTTTCTGCCTGCAAATGGCGTACTTTGCCGCAGACCCCCGCGGGGGTCTGGGAAGCGGGGGATCGAGGGGTGCTCGCCACGCGGGCTTGATTGCAGCCCCCGCGCCACCAGGTGCCGGACGCTTGCCAAATGGTCGATCTTCTATCTACGATTGGTCCAACCGCGACGGGCGGGGGCGGTGGAGGTCATTTGAAGCCGCCGAGGGCGCAAGCTGTGGGTCGTTTGCCGCGTGTTGCTATGCGCAGCCGGGTTGCTGGCGGGCCCCCATCCCCGCCAGCGCGGGTCCTGAGGTAATGCGGGGCTGCCGGCGAGCGTTGCCGCGGGCTTGAGTTGCGTCAGTCCTGCTGGTGGTCGTCCGGATGGCGCACTACGACGACCGGACGACCGGCCTTGCGCAGGACCTCGCCGGAGGTGCTACCGAGTAGCTTGGAGCGCAGGCCCTTGAGCCCGCGGGAGCCGACGACGATGGCGCCTGCGTCGTGCTCTGTGGCGGTGGCGATGATGGCGGCGGCGGCGTTGGTGACATCGCGCACCACCACGGCCTCGGCCTGCAGACCGGCCTTCTGCGCCAGCGCCTCGCCGTCGTGGGCGATGTCCTTGGCGTGGTCCTCGCCGGCGCGGTCCACTTCGCGCACCACGGAGGGGTCGTAGGGCAGCATCGTGGTACCCATGCCCGTGGCGTCGGGCACGAGCATGAACTCGCTCAGGCCGGGCTCCCAGACGGTCATGATGATGGCCTTGCGTGGGGCGAAGAGAGTGCCGGCCTGCTCGACGGCTTCGCGGGCGGCGGATGACCCGTCGTAGGCGATCAGAATCGGTGGCGAGTCGGGCATGCGTGGGGCAGCCTATCCCAAGGTCT
>DATBPO010000259.1:0-8185 GCA_036561265.1 Solirubrobacteraceae bacterium
GCACCGTCGTTATCACGTGCACCACCACGAACACCAGCGCCAGCAGCGACGCGTTACGGTGCAAACCATCGATCACAAAGCGCGGCCAACGCACCGAGTTGTAGCGCCTCACATCCAGCACGCCCAGCACCAGTGAGAGCGTCAGCAGCACCAGCGCCACCGCACCCGTGCCCCGCGTCAGATACCAGTACGTGCTCGGACCCTTCGAGGCCGCCAGCAACACGCTCATGGTGTGGCCGCCAAGTTCGGGCTTCCGCTCGCCATCGGCAACGTGCTCACAGCGTCGCCTCCGCGACGACGCCCGGCTGCGCCGGCCAATCGCCCAACGTGCGCACCCGCCCCACCGGGTCCACCAGTCGCGCCGGCAGCCCCAACTCCTCTAGCCACCCCGGCGCATCCTCTGCGCGCACCAGCGCCGCCGTGCTCGCGATATTTGCATCCACGCAGCTCGCCGCCGCCACGCTCGCCGTGCGCCACGTATGCGCCACCGGCGCCTGCGTTTCGGGATCGATGATGTGATGGCGATTCGCGCCCTCCTGGCTCCAGCGCCGCACCGCCGTGCTCGATGTCGCCAAGCCGCCATCACTAATGGTGATCGTCTGACCCGGCGCGCTGGGGTCGCTGCGGTGATCATCTGTCACATGCACCCGCCAGCCGCCCTCAGGCGACTCACCGCAAGTGGAGATGTCACCGCCAAGACTCACCAGCACACCCACGCCCGTCGCCTGCGCCGCCGCCCGCGCCGCGCGATCCGCCGCCAGCGCCTTCGCCGTCGCGCCCAGGTCCAGGCGAATCGGTGCCGGCACGCGGATAGTCATGCGCTCCGCGTCGAGCTCCACCGTGCGCCAGCCGGCGCGTACCCGTGCACGGATGACACGGGAGCGCGGAGGGAAGGGCTGGCGCGGAGGGAAGGGCTGGCGCGGAACGCCGTCGGGCGAGCCCACTCCGCCATCTGCATCCTCACCCGCCGACGCCAGCAGACGCCAATCGCGGTCATAGCCCGCCAGTTCCAGTGCCGCGCCGATTGTGGGGTCGACATCCCCGTCCGTCAGCTCCGCCGCCCGCAGCGCCACCCCCACAGCCTCGATCAAGAGCGCATCCACCCGCACCGCCCGCCCGCCCGCTTCATTCACCCGCGTCAAATCCGAATCCCCCCTAAAGCGGCTGCAACTACGGTCGATCGCCGCCAGCTCCCTTTCCACCACCGCCCGCGCCCGCGCCAACGCCGCCGGCTCGCCCACCTGCAGCACCACACTCGTGCCCAGCGCCTCCCACGTCGCCCTCCCCGTGCCGGCCTTCCTCCTCATCCCCATCACGAGCCCCCCGACACGACCGGCGCTTCCGGCGCCGCCACTTCCGGTGCTTCCGAGCGCACTTCCGGCGCCGCTTCGGGCGCAGGTTCCGCGCTCGCTTCCGGCGCCGCTTCGCTGTGCACTTCAGGCGCCCTTTCCGGAGCCGGTTCCGGCGTTGGTTCAGCCGACCGTTCCGGCGCCGCTTCCGCTGGTCTTTCCGGCGTCGCTTCCGTATGTGCTTCCGGCGCCGCCTGTGGCGTCGTGGTCGGCGGCGCCAGCGAGCTCGTCGAGCCCTGCGTGCTGTGATGATGCCTCGCGGCCCTGCCTCGCGCGCCCACCTTCACCGTCTTGCCCGGGAACGCATGCGCCGCCGCCTCCGACAGCGCGCCCGTCAGCGCTACCGAGCCCGCGATCAGCCACCGCGTCGAGACCGACAAGCGCCGCAACGCTGCATCGCGCGTGCTCGTCGAGTGACCCGACTTGGGAGGGTGTATGCGTGAGCGCAGCGACATGCTCATCTATCTCCCGCCAGCTGCCGCTGAGCGTCGCGCTGACGCTGCGCATTCAGCCACGGCGAATACTGCGGTATCAGCGCCAGCGCCAGCACCAGCCCGCTCACCAACGCCACCGACACAGACAGCCCGCGCCCCGCTGCTCCCGCGCGCATCGGCGTCCTCTGCCAACTCGCCCCCTGCGCGTAACTCATCGTTTCTCGCCTCACACCCAACGCCCCCGGCAGCTCCACCAGGTGCCCCAGCACATGCAGGCTCATCACCGACACCCACACGATAAAGCTCACCTTATGGATCGGCAGCAGTTCACCCCGCGAGCTCGGGCCGATCAGCAGCAGCGCCACACCACTCGCAAACACCACCACCGTCGAGATCACCACCAGCGGCGCCAGCACCCGCATCGCCGTCTCCGGCGGACCCTTGCGGCGGTAGCGCGGCTCGTGCGTGTAGTACCGCGCAAAGCGATAGCCCGTGCTTGACATCTTCAACAGCACCGGTCCCATCAGCAACATTCCCACGAACAAGTGCACCCACAGCAGGCTACGCAGCCGCAGCAGCGTCACACCAATCACCGCCAGCAACAGGAGCAGCACCACGCCCGTCACCGCCGTCAAGCGCTCATTTCCCGCCGTGCCCCCGCCCAGCAGCCCCGACCGCGCGGCCCCGCTCGGGCGCTCATTGCTCGCCGTGCCCCCGCCCAGCACTCCCGCCAACGAGCCACCCCGCCTCGCGCGCTCGCCTCGCCTCAGGCCCTGTGCGCGCTCTTCGCCCGCGATCACCTCGCCGCGCGCCCCTGACTCGAATGCCATGACAAGCAGTGTGCCCACACTCGCTAAGGATCTGGTAACTGCAACATGAGAATCCTCATCGGTTGCACGAGCGGCCGGCAGAGGTAAATGCGCGTATGCACCGACCGATACGCCCTCCCAGTAGGTGGCCCGCAGGGCCATGCACCAGTGATCCTCCGCGATCCGCGGCCACCACAGCGCAGCGAAGCGGAGCTCCTCCCCCCTTCCAACCCCCCGAATACGCCCGAGCGCCACCTATCATGCCAGCGATATGTCCGAGAACGGAGGTCCCGCAGTCCTCATCATCGAGGACGAGCCCGGCATCGTGGACTTCCTGCAGCGCGGCCTCCGCGCCGCCGGCTTTTCCGTGCACTCCGCCACCGACGGCGCCGAGGGCGAGCGCCGCGCCCTCACCGAAAGCTTCGATGCCATCGTCCTCGACCTCATGCTCCCCGCGCGCAGCGGCATGGAGGTGCTCGCCACCCTGCAGCGCGCCAAGCCCGGCGTGCCCGTCATCGTCCTCACCGCCCGCGGCGACATCAGCGATCGTGTCGCCGGGCTTGAGGCCGGCGCCGTCGACTACCTCGTCAAGCCCTTCTCCCTCGCCGAGCTCATCGCGCGCGTCCGCGCCCAGCTGCGCGTCGCCGCCCAGAGCTCCGGCTCCACCCTGCACGCCGCCGACATCGAGGTCGACCTCCTCAGCCGCCGCGTGCGCCGCGACGGCGCCACCGTCACGCTCTCCACCACCGAGTTCGAGCTCCTCGTCTACCTCATGCGCCACGCCGGCCGCGTGCTCTCGCGCGAGCAGATCCTCAGCTCCGTCTGGGGCTACCAGCACGACCCCGCCACCAACGTCGTCGACGTCTACATCGGCTACCTCCGCCGCAAGCTCCGCCGCCCCGACTCCCCCGCCCCCATCTTCACCGTCCGCGCCGTCGGCTACCGCCTCGGCCAGGCCGCGCCCTCTGAGCACGCGGTGAAATGAGGTTTTCGCCCAGGCTGCCCACCGGGCTGCGCTGGCGCCTCTCCGCCTCCGTCGCCGCCGTCGTCCTCATCTGCACCGCCGTCAGCTTCTTCGCCGTCTACCGCGGCACCGGCACCCAGCTGCACCACCAGGTCGACAGCGAGATCACCGGCGACCTCGACGAGCTCGCCCGCGCCGCCAGCGCCGGGGCTGCAGGCACACGCCGCTACCTGCTCGCTCAGCCCTTCCGCGCCACCTCCACCTTGCAGTTCGTCCTCATCACCGGCCCGCGCCGCGGCGCCAAGACCGTCACCGTCGCCAACCGCCCCGAGCTCTTCGGCCAACTGCGACCCGACAACGGCGAGACCCCCACCGAGCAGGCCGCCGAGAACCGCCTCTCCCATCAGCTCCTCACCGAGCGCGACGGCTACTCCACCCTCAGCCTCCCCGACGTCGGCAACCTGCGCCTGCGCAAGCGCACCCTCACCCTCGCCGGCGGCACCCGTCTGACCGTCGGCGTCGGCGAGCCCCTCGCCAGCGTCGCCCACGCCCAGCGCGGCGTCGCCCGCGCCTTCATCCTCGCCGGCCTCCTCGCCTTGGTGGCCGCCCTCGCCGCCTCCTTCTTGATCGGCACCCGCTTCACCCTGCCCCTGCGGCGCATGGCCGCCGTCGCCGCCAAGGTCGATGCCGGCGATCTGCATCCCCGCATCCACGATGTCGGCCGCCGCGGCGATGAGCTGCGCCTGCTCGCCGAGACCTTCAACCACATGCTCGACCGCCTCACCGACGCCTTCGCCAGCCAGCGCGCCTTCCTCGCCGACGCCTCCCACGAGCTGCGCACCCCCCTCACCGTCATCCGCGGCCAGCTCGAAGCGCTCGCCGCCCAGCCCCAGCCGCCCGCTGCCGAGGTGCGCCGCGTCGAGCGCCTCGCCCAGGCCGAGATCGCCCGCATCGCCCGCCTCGTCGATGACCTGTTGCTCCTCGCCAAGGCCGAACAGGCCGAGTTCCTGCGACCCCAGCCGATCGAGCTTGCGCCCTACGTGCACGAGCTCTGGGACGGCGTCACCCTGCTCGCCCCCCGCCGCTTCGAGCTCGGCGACGTGCCCGCCGGCACCCTCCTAGCCGACCCCGACCGCCTCGCCCAGGCGCTGCGCAACCTGCTCGCCAACGCCATCGCCCACACCGCTCCCGACAGCGGGCTCGTGCGCCTGGACGTGCACCGATTTGGCCCCGAATCGCTGCGCTTCCTCGTCAGCGACAACGGCCCCGGCATCCCCCCCGCCGAGCGCCTGCGCGTCTTCGAGCGCTTCCACCGCACCGACGCCGCCCGCGACCGCGCCTCCGGCGGCACCGGACTCGGCCTCGCCATCGTGCGCGCCATCGCCGAGGCGCATGGGGGACACGTGCGTGTAGGCGAGCCCGTGCGCATGGGCGAGCCCATTGCGGAAGCTCGCGGGGCAGGCGTCCCCGTCAATACGCCCCCCGCGGGCGCTCGCATCGAGCTCGAGCTGCCGCACTTCGCGCCCGATGTGTCTATTCGCGTAGAACATACTGAAGACACTGGTCTACCCAGCCGCTAGGCTGCGCGCTCGCATATTGCAGCCGCGGTATCAGTTGTTTGCCGCAGTCGATCGGGCATTAATCCCCCTGGCCCCGAGGCGACAGCAGCAATAGCCTGAACTCATGCCCGGCGATCTGCACCTAGCTCCCACCCTCACCGAGGTCCCCACAGAGGCCGCGGCCGAGGCGCAGCTAGCGATCCGCATCATCCTCGCCGACGACCATGCGCTCATGCGCCGCAGCCTGCGCCTGCTGCTCGATAGCGAATCCGACCTTGAGGTCGTCGCCGAGGCCGACGATCTCGCGCTCGTCGTCCGCCACGTCCACGGCCAGCGCCCCCACGTACTCGTGCTCGACCTCGGCATGCCCGGCGGCTCCAGCGTCGACGCCATCAAACGGCTGCGCACCCAGGTGCCCGAGACCCACGTCGTCGTCCTCACCATGGACGACAACCCCGTCTTCGCCCAGCAGGCCCTCAGCGCCGGTGCCTCCGGCTTCGTGCTCAAGGACTCCGCCGACGAGGACCTCCCCAGCGCCGTCCGCGCCGCCGCCAAAGGCCAGGAGTTCGTCAGCCCCCAGATCCTCGCCCACCTCGGCGGCGTGCGCGAGTCGCTCGGCACCGACAAGCTCAGCCCCCGCGAGGCCGAGGTCCTGCGCATGATCGCCCTCGGCCACACCAGCGTCGAGATCGCCCACAAGCTCCACCTCTCGCCGCGCACCATCGAGACCCACCGCACCCGCATCCACCGCAAGCTCGGCATCACCACCCGCGCCGAGCTCGTGCGCTACGCCCTCGCCCGCGGCATGCTCAAAACCTGATCAGCCGGCGAGGGACCACGGTCTCTCAGGCGCCCGTGCCGCGCCGCCGGCACTGCAACCGACCCGCGACTGCCAGGCCCCCTCTCAGCCGGCAGCGGCCAGGCGCGTTACGCGTTGCACCGGCAGCGTCGCGCGCACCGTCGTACCAGCGCCCGGCGCCGACTCGATCTGTAGCGCGCCGTCCAGCAGCTGCACGCGCTCGCGCATGCCCAGCAGGCCAAAGCCGCTCGACTGCACCGTCTGCGGATCGAAGCCCTCGCCGTCATCGCGTACCGTCAGCTGGATCGATGTGTAGTCCTCGCTGATTTCCACCACCGCCCGCGCGGCGTGCCCGTGCTTGGCCGCATTGCTCAACGCCTCCTGCACGATCCGATACAGCGCCACCTCGAGCTCCGGCGTATGGCGAGCGTTGGCGCGGCCCTGCTCATAGGCCAGGTCAATGCTCACATCCACCTCGATCCCGCGCTGCTGCGCGCGCTCGGCCAGCGCCAGCAGCGCCGCCTCCACACCCAGCTCATCAAGCGCCGCCGGGCGCAGGTCGGTGATCAGCGCGCGCAGATCGGCGATGCCCGCCTGCAGGTACTCCACCGCCTCCTCCACCGCCTGCGCCATCGCCTCGGGCTTGCCCACCCGGCGCGCGTTGGACAGGCGGATCTGCAGTGCGCTCAGGCTCTGCAGCGTCTCATCGTGCAGGTCCCGCGCCCAGCGCGCGCGCTCGCCCTCGGCGGCGCTCAAGCGCTGGCGGTGGTGCTCTGAGGCCACCGACTGTGCTGTGGCCACCGCCGTCGCCGCGCTCGCCGCGAACGCCTCCAACAGGCGCTGGTCATCTGCGTTAAAGCGAGGCCCCTCGTGCAGACGATCGAGCGCCAGCAGCACGCCGTACGTGCGCCCCTGGAAAATCAGCGGCACCACCAGGCCGCCCTTGGCGCCGATCCCCATGCGCCCCAAGCCGTGCTCGTCAAAGCGCGCCCGGTTGAGCTCATCCTCCAAGTGCTGCGTGCGGCGCGTGCGCAGCGCATGGCTTGCCACCGTGTCTTCCTGGGGTACAAGCTGGCCGATCAGCTCGTGTGGCAGCTCGCCCGCGCCCGCCGCCACCAGCAGCTTCCCTTCCGGACGGCACAGCTCGATCAACAACGTCCGCGCCGAGACCAGCGCCCGCCCGCGCTTGGCCACCAGCTCGAGGATCACGTCCAGATCCGTCTCCGCGCCAATCGCCCGCGCAAACTGCGTCGTCGCATCCAGCGCCGCCACCGTGCGCTCCAACTCATCGCGGCGCTCGCGCGCGCCCGCAAAGCGCCGCGCGTGGTCGATCGCCACGCCCGCCAACTCCGCCAGCATCGTCGCCGCCTCCTCGTCGGCCTGCGTGAACTCCGCGCCACCCGCCTTCTCCGTCAGGTACAGATTGCCGAACGGCGTGCCCTCGATCACGATCGGCACGCCCAGGAACGTCCGCATCGGCGGGTGTCCCGCCGGAAAGCCAAACGAACGGGGATGCTTGCCCACGTCCGCCAACCGCAGCGGCGCGGGGTGGTTGATCAACTCGCCCAGCACGCCCTGCCCGCGTGGCAGCGCCCCGATCTCCAGGCGCGTGCCGTCGTCGATGCCTACCGTCACGAACCGCGCCAACTCCGTCCGTGCGTCGTTCAGCACTCCCAGCGCCGCGTACCGCGCACCCGTCAGCTCACGTGCCGACTCCAGCACACGGTCGAGCACCGTGTCCAGATCGAGCTCCGACAGTACGCCCCGCACGATCTCCAGCAGGCTGCGCGCCGTACTGTCACTAACCGACGCCTCGCCCGCTGCGTCTTTGACGCCATCAACGCTGGCGAGCCCACCATGCTCCATGGGGTCCTCTCATCTCTCTAACTGCCCTGGCTCTGCAGCATCTACTCCGACAGACTAGCGCGAATTACGCACCCTGCGCAGTTTTTTGGTTTCCAACTGGATGAACCCGCCCGCTTGAGCACTTTGGGTTGTGAAGTGGGCAGCTATAACCCGGCGAGCAGCGCCGCTAGCCGCACTTCGAGCTCGTCGCGCTCGTCAGCGACGACACCGCCGAGCCCACCGCCACGACCTCCGCCGGGATCGCCGCCACCGCCGAGGCGCTCGAGGAGCTCGACAGGCCCGAGACGCTCTTGGAGAGTTCGGAGATCGAAGAGCTGAGCGCCTGCGTCTGCGAGGGGAATTCGCTCTTTGTCGCTTCCACCAGGGCCTTGGCGCTACTTTCCACCTTGCTGAGCCCCGCGGTGA
>DATBPO010000260.1:0-16127 GCA_036561265.1 Solirubrobacteraceae bacterium
CGCCGCGCAGGTTGGCCAGCTCGACCATCTCGGCGACGTCGCGGCGGGGGATGCGCTCGGTGACGATCACGATCAGCTGCACGCCGTTCTCGATCGCCTCGAACACGGCGTCCTTGGTGAACGCCGGCGGGACCGTCACGACCGATCCGTCGATCGGCGAGCCGTGGTGCTCGACCGCCTGCGCGACCGTGTCGAACACCGGCACGCCGTGCACGTCGCGTCCCAGGCGCCCGGGCGTGACGCCGGGCCGCCTCGGCCGCGATGTGCACGGGGTGCCGGTGTTCGACACGGTGGCGCAGGCGGTGGAGCACCACGGCGCACAGATCGACGGCTCGGTGGTGACGGTCCCGCCGGCCTTCACCAAGGACGCGGTGTTCGAGGCGATCGAGAACGGCGTCAAGCTGATCGTGATCGTCACCGAGCGCATCCCCCGCCGCGACGTGGCGCAGATGGTGGAGCTGGCCACGCTGCGCGGCGCCCGCATCATCGGCCCGAACTGCCTGGGCATCATCGTGCCGGACGTGATCAAGATGGGCGGCATCGGCGGCCCGGCGCGCAATGCCGCGCAGGCATACACCCCCGGCCCGATCGGCGTGATCTCACGCAGCGGGGGCATGACGACAGAGATGTCATCGACCCTCAGCGCTGCCGGCCTGGGCCAGTCCACGGCGGTGTCGATCGGCGGCGACGCGATCATCGGCCAGAGCTACGCGGAGCTGATGCCGCTGTTCGAGGCCGACGAGCAGACGCAGGGCATCGTGATCTACACCGAGCCGGGCGGCCGCATGGAGGCGGAGCTGGCCAAGTGGGTCACCGATAACAACTCGCGCCTGCCGATCGTCGCCTTCATGGCGGGCCGCTTCATGGATGAGATGCCGGGCATGAGCTTTGGCCACGCGGGCACGATCGTGGAAGGCAAAGAGGACACGGCGAGCGAGAAGATCGCGCGCCTAGCACAGGCCGGCATCACGGTGGCCGAGCGCATCGAGGACATCCCAGGCTTGATTGGGGACAAGATCGCGGCAAGGAGCGCGGTATGAAAGCCGAGGGCACGTTCATTGCGGTCGAGGTCGATGACGCGACCGCCGCCGACCCGGCGCTGGCCACAAAGCTCACCGAGGCCTGTCCGGTGGACATCTTCGCGACCGACGGCGCGGGCAAGCTGGAGCTGGTCGATAAGAACCTGGACGAGTGCGTGCTGTGCCGCCTGTGCCTGGATGCAGTGCCGGGAGCGGTGAAGGTAATCAAGCTGTACGACGGTGGCGCCGTGCTCGTATGACCGGGATGAGCGCTATCGTTCAGAGTCGAGGGTCATGAAAAACGAGAACTTCTCGCTGTACGTGATGTGCTTCTTCCTGCTGGCGTCCCTGGCGTTCTTGGCGCAGCAGATCTCGGCTTATCACTAAAGAGCCTAGACGTTCGTTGGGCAAGCTAGGCAAGGACGCAGTGAGCGTGGCGTGCTACGCACGCGAGCGAGCGAGGACGCCGCATAGCGCCGCTCAACGGGCGTCTAGTGAGGCTTGGCCTTCCGCGCGCGCAGACGCTCCTGCTGGCGCTCGACGACGTTGGCTATGAGCTTGACGAACTGCTCAGGGCCTGAGGCCTTGGCCTGGCCGTAGGTGTATGCCTCGATCCAGTCGGGGACCTTGGCTTCCTTGGCCATCACATTGAAGAACTCACGCCGCATTTCCACGCGCATGCGCCCGTCGGCGGCAGGACCCTTGGTGACCTTGATGCCGGGCATCTCCAGGCGGAAGTGCTGCACGTCGCCGCGCCCGCGCAGTTCAACGCCGACGACCAGCTTAAGCGGCTCGAGCGCTGGCACTTCTTTAAGAAAACGGCGCACGGCGAGCTCGATGAGGGCCTTGGCGTCCTCGGCCATATCACTCCTCCTCCATAGATCCCCCGGATGAATCTAGATCTTATGCCGCTGCAGCAACTTGCGTCCGATGACCATGCGCTGAATCTCTGAAGTCCCCTCGCCAATCAGAAGCAGCGGGGCGTCGCGGTAGATGCGCTCGATCTCGTACTCCTTGGAGTAGCCGTAGCCACCGTGGATGCGCAGGCATTCAGTGGCGCAGAAGAGCGCGGCCTCGGAGGCAAATAGCTTGGCCATGCCGGCCTCCAGATCGGAGCGCTCGCCGGCGTCCTTCATCTGCGCGGCGCGCCGCGTGAGCATCCTGGCGGCGTCGACCTGCGTGGCCATGTCGGCGAGCTTGAACTGGATGGCCTGGTGCTCGGAGATGGGCTTGCCGAAGGTCTTGCGCTCCTGCGAGTAGCGCAGAGCCAGCTCAAGCGAGCGCTGCGCCAGGCCGACACCGCGGGCCGCCACATTGGCGCGTCCTACCTCCAGCGCATCCATCATCTGCGCGAACCCCTTGTTCAGCCCCTCGGCCTCGCCGCCAAGCACGTTCTCGGCTGGGCACTTGTAGCCGTCGAACACGAGCTCGGTGGACTCGACCCCCTTGTAGCCCATCTTCTTGATCTTGGGCGGCACGTTCAGACCGGCAAAGGCCCCGGTGTTCTCCCCCACCCCTGGCTCCTTCTCGGCGATGAAGCAGGTGAAGCCCTTGTGCTTCGGCTGCGCGTCGGGGTCGGTCTTGACGAGCACGAACACAAGCGTGGACATGAGCCCGTTGGTGACCCACATCTTCTGCCCATTGATCTCCCAGGAGCCGTCCTGCACCTTCTTCCCTGAGGTCTTGATCGCCTGCACGTCGGAGCCAAGCTCGGGCTCGGACAGCGAGAAGGCCGCGCGGATCTCGCCGGTGGCCATACGCGGCAGGTACTTCTGGCGCTGCTCCTCCGAGCCGTACTTCATCAGCAGGTAGGAGCCAATGAAGTGCGTATTGATGACCCCAGAGATCGAGATCCACCCGCGCGAGAGCTCCTCTACGACCATGCAATAGGTCGTCAGATCCAACCCAAGCCCCCCGTACTCCTCGGGAATCGTGATGCCGAACAGCCCCAGCTCCTTCATCTGCTCAACGATCGGTTCGGGATACTCGTCCTTGCCGTCGTAGTGCTCAGCGTTAGGGATGATCTGCTCGTCGGCGAACTGCCGGACCATCTCAACGATGGCCTTCTGCTCGTCGGACTGCTCATAGGGGGAGGCGGCTACAGCCATTCTCTGGAGGCTCCAAATGTCGATTTCAGCGGGGATTGATTGGAGGGGCTCAGCTCGCCAGCCTGCGCCACCCCTCCTGGGAGAGAATACCGGGGTGAACTTCGCGCGCGACGTAATAGACCAGCTCCCCCCGCAGAGGCGGGCATTGGTGGAGCTGACGCACGATGGCTACCGACGGGAGTGGAGCTTCGGCGAGATCCAAAGCCACAGCGCGGCGCTGGCCGGCACGCTGACGCGTCTGGGCGTCAGACGAGGCGATGTCGTGATGACGGTGATCGGCAACCGCCCCGAGTGGGTGCTGGCGATGGTGGCCTGTTTCCGTATCGGCGCAGTGGTGCTGCCGTGTACAGAGCAGCTGCGGGCCAAGGACCTGCGCCTGCGCCTGGACGCCGCCGAACCGGCGCTGGTGCTGGCCGACGAGCGCGACGTGGAGGAGCTGAGCGCAGCCGCTCCCAGCTGCCAGGTGCTGAGCGTTCCCGACGACGCGCTGTTCGCGGCAGAGCCGGCTCCGCCGGTGGACCTCGCCCCGCAGGACCCCTGCCTGATCACCTTCACAAGCGGCACGGCGGGCGAGCCCAAGGGCGTGCTGCACGGCCAGCGCTACCTGCTGGGGCAGAGCGTGCAGACCGAGCACTGGCTGGACGCGCGGGACGGAGACGTGGTGTGGTGCACCGCGGCAAGCGGGTGGAGCAAGAGCGCGCGCAACGTGTTCATCGCGCCATGGCTACGGGGGGCCACAGCGGTGCTCCATGACGCGCGCTTTGACCCGCAGGAACGCTTAGAGCTGCTCGCGCGGGAGCACGTGAATGTCCTCTGCATGGCGCCGACGGAGTACCGGGTGATCGCCAAGCGCGCAGCGGCGAGCCTGGAGTCACTGAGGGCCGACCGGCTGCGCGGCCTGGTCGCGGCGGGCGAGGCGCTGAACCCGGAGGTGCTGCACATCTGGGAGCAGACGACGGGCCTGGGCATCCGCGACGGGTACGGCCAGACCGAGACCGGCCAGCTGACGGGTGCGCCGCTGGGCGAGCCGATCAGGCCGGGCTCGATGGGACGAGCGCTGCCGGGCATGAGACTGGCGATCGAGCAGGGCGAGCTGGTGGTGGAGCCCGCAAGCGTGCCGACATTCTTTCTGGGCTACCTGGGTGAGGGTGCGAGGCGCGAGGAGGATGGGCGATGGACGGTGGAGGACCGTGCGGAGGCGGCGGTGTGGCGCACGGGCGATGTGGTGAGCGAAGACGAGGAAGGCTTCCTACACTTCGAGGGCCGCAACGACGACGTGATCGTCTCGGCCGGCTACCGCATCGGACCGTTCGAGGTCGAGAGCGCGCTGGTGTCGCACACGGCGGTGGCTGAGGCAGCGGCTATTTCAACACCAGATGAGGAGCGCGGCGCGGTGGTGAAGGCGGTGGTGGTGCTGCGCGACGGGCAGACTCCCTCGCCGGGGTTGGTGAAGGAGCTGCAGGAGCACTGCCGGCGCGAGACAGCGCCGTATAAGTACCCGCGCGTAGTGGAGTTCGCAGACGAGCTGCCCAAGACGGCGAGCGGGAAGGTCAGGCGAGGGCTGCTGCGGGAAAGTTAGAGGACGGGAAGCCGGGAGTCTTTATTCAGTCAAAGCGACTATGGCGTCGATCTCCACCAGCGCTCCCTTGGGCAGCTGCGAGACGCCGATGGTAACCCGCGCCGGCGGATCGGCGTCAAAGAAGGAGCCGTAGACCTCGTTGACCTCAGCGAAAGCGGCGAGGTCGGTCATGTAGATGGTGAGCCGCAGAGCCTGGGCGAGCGTGGTTCCCGCGGCCTCACAGACGGCCTGCAGGTTCTGCAAGCAGCGCCTGGCCTGCACCCCCGCGGTCTCCCCCACCAGCTCACCCGAGACTGGATCGAGCGGGATCTGCCCGGAGCAGAACAGCAGCTCGCCGACGCGCACCGCGTGGCTGTAGGGACCGATCGCGGCGGGCGCCCCGTCGGCGATGATGACCTCTCGTGAGCCGCTCATCGAGGGGACCCTACACACACTCTCCACGAATGCAATAGATTCCAACCGTGCGATTCACTGTGGGGAAGCTCGCCGTCGTGGTCTTGGCGGCATTGACGCTGACGGGCGCCGGCGTGCTGCCGGCGAATGCCCAGATCGCGTTCAAACCGTGTGCTGACACGAACGACTATGCGTGCGGACACGTGACGGTGCCGCTTGACCCAATCGGAGCGACGCCGGGCACGATTACGCTAGCTGTGCGCCGTCACCGCGCGGCGGTAGGCGAAGCGCGCGATGCGATCGTGGCACTCGCGGGCGGGCCCGGACAGCCAGCGCTGCCGTTTGCGGAATCGTTCGTGGAAACGCTGGGCCCGATCGCCTCCACGCGCGACCTGATCGTGTTCGACCAGCGCGGCATCGGCATGTCGCAGCCGCTCTCCTGCCACGCCTTTGAAGCCCCGCGGTTGTATCACTCGCAGGGGGCGCTGGTGGGGGCGTGCGCGAACCAGCTGGGCCCGCGGCGGAGCTTCTATACGAGCGCGGACACGGTGGCGGATATCGAGGCGATCCGCGTAGCTGGGGGCTACGAAAAGCTTGTGCTTTATGGAACTTCGTATGGCACGAAGGTGGCCGAGGAGTACGCGCAGACCTACCCGCAGAACGTGGAGGCGCTGGTGCTGGACTCAGTGGTGCCGCCCACTGGGCCGGAACCGCTTGACCGCACGACCTTCGAAGCGGTGCCGCGCATCCTGCGCCAGCTGTGCGTGGACCGTCTGTGCGCCCACATCACGCGCAACCCCGTGGGGGATCTGGCGAAGGTGGTGCGCAAGACGCGCCGCGCGCCGCTGCGCGGGGAGGTACTGGATGGCCACGGCCACGCGCATACCGTGGAAGTCGGCTCCGAAGACCTGCTGGGCATCCTGATCGGCAGCGACTTCTCACCGAGCACGCGCGCGGAAGTGATCCCCTATGTGAAGGCGGCCGCGGATGGCGATAACGCCCCGCTGGCGCGCCTCCTAACAGACGCGTCGCGCGAAGGGGGCGGCCGCGAAGACTACGACGGCCCGCTGTACTACGCGACTACCTGCGAAGAGCAGACGTTCCCCTGGAATCGCACCCAGAGTCCCCACGCGCGCCTGGCCGAAGCGAAGCGCTACATCAGGACGCTGCCGACGAGCGCGACGGCACCGTTCCTCCCGGGCGACATGCTCGACTTCAGCGACCTCGAAGGATGCGCGGGGTGGCCCTTTACGACGCCGGCGCCGGCGCCAGAGCAGGCCACGATGCCGGACGTGCCGACCTTGATCTTGAGCGGCACCAACGACCTGCGCACGCCGGAGGCGAATGCACGCGAAGTCGCAGCGCAGATCCCAGACGCACATCTGCTGGTGGTCCCTTACGCGGGCCATTCGGTGCTGGGCGATGAGCCGGGCACCTGCGCCAGCGACGCGCTGAAGGCGATGTTCGCGGGGCGCGCTGTCAAGCCATGCCCGGCGGCACCCCCGCCAACCATCCTGCACCCGCCGCCGCTGCCGCCGTTGCGTCTCGCCGAGGTGCCCGTGGCCAAGGGCAACCACGGTAAGCCGGGCCGCACGATCGAGGCCGTGGAAATGACCCTGAACGATTTCGGGCGCCAGCTGCAGCTGCAACTGTCGAGCGTGGAATCGCTGAGCAGCCTGACGAACCTGCAAAGTGGCGGGCTGCGCGCGGGCTGGGTGCAGTACAAGGAAGGCACCTACACCTTCCACGGCTACTCGTTCGTGCCGGGCGTGACCGTCTCGGGGGCGCTGACGAGCGGCAGCGCGGACCTCCATGTCGGCGGCTCCGCCGCAGCGCGCGGCAGACTTCACAGGGGCGCGCACGGCGCGCTGGTCGGAACGCTGGGCGCTCGCCATGTTCACATCCTCCCCTCTGCCAAGGCGAGTGCCGCTATTGTCGGCCCGTATGCGTGGGCGAGTCATCACGTGGGTCCTGGGGGTGCTGCTGCCCGTGCTGTCGCTGAGCGGCTTGCCGGCCTCCTCGGCAGCCTCCTCGGCGCTTAGCTTCACGCCGTGCGCGGATAACCAGGGCTTTGGCTGCACGACCGTGAGCGTGCCGGTGGACCGCAGCGGCGCACTGCCGGGCACCATCGCACTGAAGGTCGAGCGCATGCAGGCCGGGGGCGCACCCAGCACCGAAGCCGTGATTGCCCTGGCGGGCGGCCCCGGGCAGGCCGCCCTGCCGTTGGCGGGCTTCCTGGCAAAGGCGCTGGCACCGGCGCTCTCGACGCGCGATCTGGTGATGTTCGACCAGCGCGGAACGGGCGAATCGGGGCCGCTCAGCTGCCCGGCGCTGAACAGCCTGGCAGGCGCGGCGGGTATCAGCTCAGTAGGGAGACTGTTTGAACGCTGCGCCCTGCAGCTGGGCCCGGCGCGGGGCCAGTACACGACGCAGACCTCAGTGGAAGACATCGAGGCGGTCCGCCAGGCGATGGGCTACGAAAAGCTCGTGCTCTACGGGGTTAGCTACGGCACGAAGGTGGCGCTTGAGTATGCGGCGCGCTACCCGCAGAACGTCTCAGCACTGGTGCTCGATTCGGTGGAGCCCACCGACGGCCCCGACCCGTTCTCGCTGGCGACGCTTGCCGCGATGGACCCCGTGCTGGCCGAGCTCTGCAGCGAAGACGCCTGCCGCGGCATTACCTCGACGCCGCTGGCGGACATCGCGCACCTGGCGCAGATCCTGCACTCCCATCCGCTGCGCGCGGCAGTCTACGACGGAGCCGGCCACCGGCACGTGCTGCGCACCAGCGAGGGCGATCTGCTGGGGGTGCTGCAGGCGGGCGACTTGAACCCCGCTTTGCGCGCGCTCTTGCCGGCGGCGGTGCGCTCAGCGCTGCGGGGCGACGCAAGCCCACTGGTGCGCTTGACGCTGCTGGCAGAGGGACTGATACCAACGCTGCCCGTGCCGCCAAAGGAAGGCGAGGGCATCGATACCGCGCTCAACGCGACGACGATCTGCGAGGAGGCGCCGTTCCCGTGGGGCCGCGGCGAGGAACCGGCGGCGCGCCAGTCCGAGGCGGCGGCGGCGCTGCGAGCCCTGCCGAGCTCAGCCTTCTACCCCTTTGACGCCAACCTGGCGCTGGAAAGCGGCACGATCCCGGGCTGCCTGGACTGGCCCGACGCAGCACCGGCGCCGGCGCCGGTCGGTCCACCGCCCAACGTCCCCACGCTGATCCTCTCGGGCGCCCAGGACCTGCGCACCCCCACCAGCGGCGCGCGGCGCGTGGCGGCCACGATTCCCGACGCGCAGCTGCTGGTGGTCCCCTACACCGGCCACTCCGTGCTGGGCACCGACTTCACTGACTGCGCATCCCTGGCGATCAAGGCCTTTTTCAGCAACGCACCGGTACAGGTATGCGCGCCGGCCTCCAACATCTTCACCCCCACTCCCATCACCCCGGCGCACCTGGAATCGGTGTCCCCCGCCGCGGGCGTCCCCGGCCGCGCGGGCAGGACGGTGACGGCGGTGCTCGACACGATCCTCGACCTCAACCGCCAGGTCATCGGCGCAACGCTGCAGGCCAACCAGTCGCTGCCCAGCGGCTCGAGCTTCGGCGGCCTGCGCGGCGGCTACGCGCGCCTGCGCCGCGGCTCGGTCCTCCTGCACCGCCTCTCCTTCGTCCCGGGCGTGCAGCTGAGCGGCATCTTCCCCGTCAAGGAAGGCCGCCTACAAGCGACGACCGTTCAGGTCAGCGGCTCCGCCGCCGCCGCAGGCACCGTCAGGGTCGGCTCCGGCAAGCGCGTGAGCGGCGACCTCGGCGGCCGGCGCTTCAACGTCGCGCTGAGCAAGGTAAAGCTCTCACGGGTCGGTGGCGCATGGCCCTCGGCGCCAGTGAGCTTCCCTTCGCCCGGCTTGGCGCAGCTACGCTGAACGCGTGCCCAACGCCCTCGCCCGCGAGACCTCTCCGTATCTGCGCCAGCACGCGGAGAATCCCGTGGACTGGCTGCCGTGGGGCGAGGAGGCGTTGACACGGGCGCGGCAGCGCGATGTGCCGCTGCTGGTCTCGATCGGGTACTCCTCGTGTCACTGGTGCCACGTCATGGAGCACGAGTCCTTTGAGGATCCGCAGGTGGCGGCGCTGATGAACGAGGAGTTCGTGTGCGTCAAGGTCGACCGCGAGGAGCGCCCCGACGTGGATGCGCTGTATATGGAGGCCGTGCAGGGGATGACCGGTCACGGGGGGTGGCCGCTGAATGTTTTCCTCACGCCCGAGCAGCTGCCGTTTTATGGCGGCACCTACTTTCCGCCCAGCGAACGGCCGGGGATGCCGGCCTGGACGCAGGTGCTGCAGGCCATCGCCGAGACCTGGCGCGAGCGCAAGGACGAGATCCGCGAGGGTGGCGAGCAGGTCCGCGAGCGCCTCGGTGGCGGGGCGCGCCTGCAGCCATCGCACGAGCCCATCCAGGCGGCGGCGCTCGAAGATGCCGTGCAGACGCTGCGCCAGTCCTTCGACTCCGTGCAGGGGGGATTTGGCGGGGCTCCTAAGTTCCCCCAGGCGCCCGTGTTGGAGTTCTTGTTGGCACGGGCACTGGCGGAAAATACTGCCGGTGGTGCTGAGGCACAGATGGCGCTTTTCACGCTACGTGCGATGGCCTCTGGCGGCATCCACGATCAGGTGGGCGGCGGCTTTCACCGCTATGCCGTGGACGCGACCTGGACGGTGCCGCACTTCGAGAAGATGCTCTACGACAACGCACTTCTAGCGCGGGCGTGCCTGCATGGCTATCGGCTGTCTGGCGATGAAGAGTTGGCCGGCGTATGCCGCGACACGCTTGACTGGATGCTGGGCGAGATGCGCGGACCCGAGGGCGGTTTCTACTCAGCACTCGATGCCGACTCCGAGGGCGTCGAGGGGCGCTACTACGTGTGGACGGTCGCTGAGCTGCAGGACGTGTTAGGCGAGGACGCAGACGGGGCGATCCGCTGGCTGGGCGCAAGCGAGGAGGGCAACTTCCTCGACCCGCACCATCCCGAGCCGGGGCTCAACGTGCTGGAGGACCGCGGTCCGCGGCCGGACCCGACTACGCGGGAGCGCATCCGCACCGCTCTGCTCCAGGCACGCGAGCCGCGCACGCGGCCGGGTCTCGATGACAAGCGCCTCTGCAGCTGGAACGCCCTGGCGATCTCCGCGCTCGCCGACGCGGGATCGGTGCTGGGCGAATCGCGCTATCTCGACGCGGCCAAGCAGTGCGCCGAGTTCATCCTGCGCGACCTGCGCGACGCTGAGGGGCGACTGCTGCGTACCTACAGCGAGGGGCAGGCACGTCTGGGCGCCTATCTCGAGGACTACTCCTTCCTGCTGGAAGCCCTCATGACGCTGTTCGAAGCCACATGCGAGGAGCGCTGGCTGACCGAGGCGCGCACGCTCGCCGACGAGATGATCGCGCGCTTCGTGGACCCCGAGCACGGCGGCTTCTTCTCCACGGCCTCCGACCATGAAGCTCTGATCGCACGGCGCAAGGACCTGGAGGACTCCCCCATTCCCTCCGGCGCCTCCGCGGCGGCCCTCGGCCTGCTGCGCCTGGCACGAGCCACCGGCGAGCTTGACTACGAACGCCAGGCCGTCGGCGTGCTGCGGCTGCTCTACGACATCGCCCCGCGCCATCCCACCTCCTTCGGTCACCTGCTGCAGGCGATGCAGCTCTACCTCTTCCCGGCGCAGTGGCTTGCCTGCGCCGTTCCCCCTGTCGACGGCGCCACGCCCGGCTCACCGGCCTGAGCAAGCCCACGCCGCGCGCGGCCCACACGCCGGAGCCGAAGGCGGAGGCTCTCCCTACAAAACCGACAGGTAGCGGTCGAGCTCCCACTGCGTCACCTGCACGCGGTAGTCATCCCACTCCTGGCGCTTAATCTCCACATAGCGGTTGAACATGTGCTCGCCCAGCGTGCGCAGCACGAGCTCTGACTCCGCCGTCAGCTCGATCGCCTCGCCCAGCGTCTCAGGCAGCTGCTCCACGCCCAGGCGCCGGCGCTCCTCGCCCGAGAGGTGGTACAGGTTCTTCTCCATCGGCTCCGGCAGCTCGTAGCCCTTCTCGATGCCCTCAAGGCCCGCCTGCAGCAGCACCGCGAAGGTTAGGTAGGGGTTGCAGGCCGGGTCCGGGCAGCGCAGCTCCATGCGCGTCGCCTTCTCCTTGCCCGGGTGATACAGCGGGACTCGCACGAGTGCTGAGCGGTTGCGCCGCGACCACGCCACGTACACCGGCGCCTCGAAGCCCGGCACCAGGCGCTTGTAGCTGTTGACCCACTGCGCGAAGATCGAGCAGATCTCGCGTGCGTGCTTGAGCTGACCCGCGATGAAGGCCTTGCCCACGTCCGACAGAAAGTACTGGTCGTTGGGGTCATAAAAAGCGTTCTGATTCTCCGCGAACAGCGACTGGTGCGTGTGCATCCCCGAGCCGTTCTCGCCGAACAGCGGCTTGGGCATGAACGTCGCGTGCCATCCGTACTTCATCGCGTACTCCTTCACCGTGATGCGGTACGTCATGCAGTCATCCGCCATCTTCAGCGCATCGCTGTAGCGCATGTCGATCTCGTGCTGCGATGGGCCGACCTCGTGGTGGGTGTACTCCACGTGGATGCCCAGCTGCTCCAGCGCCAGCACCGTCTCGCGGCGCACATCCGAGCCCGCATCCAGCGTCGTCAGGTCGAAGTAGCCGCCGCGGTCGAGCACCTCCGTCGAGCGGCTGTCGCGGAACAGGAAGTACTCGAGCTCCGGCCCCACGTTGAAGGTGTCAAAGCCCATGTCGTGCGCCCGCTGCAGCGCCCGGCGCAGCACATGCCGCGGATCGCCCTCATACGGCGTGCGCTCCGGCGTGATCACATCGCAGAACATCCGCCCCACCCCCTGCTCCTCCGGGCGCCACGGCAGCACCGCGAACGTGCTCGGGTCGGGCAGCGCGATCATGTCCGACTCCTCGATCGCATTGAAGCCCGTTATGGAGCTGCCATCGAAGCCCATGCCCGACTCAAACGCATCGTCGAGTTCCAGCGAGTTGATGCTGAAGGACTTCAGCTGCCCCAGCACATCCGTGAACCAGAAGCGTATGAAGCGGATGTCGCGCTCCTCCACGAGCGCCTTCACGTCCGCCACTGTCTTCGGCAGTTCAGCCATCTGCTCGCGCAGCGTAGTGGATGGGTCTCACGGCGGGTATCGACGGATGGCCAAAGATGGGCCGGAGCGACCGGGCTCAGGCAAGCAAGCTGGCTGCGCGAGCCCTGATCGCCTTGACGAAAGCGAGAAAGCTCAGATCGGCCGCCGGCTCGTGGATCGGCAGCGTCACGTCGGCCGAAGCGGTTACAAAACAGGTGGCGTCGTAGAGCCGCTCGAGGACAAGCCGCCGGCAGAGAAGCTCATAGCGCTGCTTGTAGGAGGCGCCGACGAACTGCGGGTCCACCTCGAAAAACGGCTGCCTTACGTTAACCGGCTTGATCGATCCGGGAGCCTCCTCCAGCAGGAACAGATACCCCAACCACGGGCGAACGGTGCCGAAGCGACCCTCCCGGTAAGCCGTCCATACGTCCACGGCGTTGCCGATCGCCTCCTCGCAGCGGTTGTTGTAGTTGTTGCCGAACGAGGGACCAACCTGGCTCTTGAACTCGATGGCTGCTGCGAGCGCATCACCGTGGACGACGACGAGATCCCACTTCTTCTCCGCCCGGAAGTAGCCGGGGAGCTCGACGGCCGAGCCGCGACTGACGCTGGAGGGTGCGAAGCCGGCGTCGATGAACACCGACTCGATCAACTCCGCCATGGCATCCATGTGGGCGCCTCCGGTGACGGCCCCGCGCAGACCGGCATCCGCTCGCCCGGCTTCGCGCTGCTTGCGGGCCTGTCCCTCGCGCACGACCCAATACCGCCGGACCGCCGCTTCAAAGCTCTGTTGATCCATTCCGCGAGCTAGATTCGCGGCCCCACGTCAAGCTCCTACTCCGGCAGCTCCCGCAGGCGGTACGCATCAAGCGCCGCACTGGTGGCGTGCTCGACGTCCCGGGCAGCAAACGCTCGCGTCAGCTCCCGCGCCGTACGCTCCGCGAGGGAGTCAAGGCAGGGAACGCGAATCCTGCGCAGGTACTGCGCCTGAAAGCGCAGATAGCCGCCGCGCATCTTCACCGCGTAGCAGGCGACGAACATCTGGGCGATCTGCGAAAGCAGGATGCCGCCAAGAACCTCTGGATCCCAGCGCTCGCTTGCGACCCAGTAGAGGTTGTGATGCGGATAGAGGCCATCGGGGCCGCCTGGGTCCAACACGGGATGGATCTCTGCCTTGATGTCGGGGATCAACAGCTTGGGCTTGGCCGTGAGCGAGTGGGCGACGCGATCGATCGTGCGATACCACTGCTCCGGTCGCCTTCCGGCGACGTTGCGCTTGAGTAAGGCAGCAGCATTGTCTTCCAGATACTTCGCCAGTCGCGGATAGTCCCCGAGCGATACGAGCGCTCCCGTGTCGCCATCCCACGGGTTCACGAGATGGTGCCCTGACCAAAGCAGTTTCCCGCTCAACGTGTCGCGCCCCATAGCCAGCGGCAGCATGCGGCTCTGCTCGGCGATATCTGGATCCGTAACCACGAAGACACGGTCCGCACCGCTCGCCACGCCTATGCCAACCCGAGTTTCGGTCGCACCATCCTCTAGGGCAGGAAGATCGCGCTCCAATTGAGCCACGAGCGCCAAGCGCTCAGGCGAGCCCGCAGGCCAGGACGCGATATCGCCGAACCAAGCCGGCATGCGCGCGGCTTCGAAGGCGGGATCGTTCAGCCTGACGTCGTCCTTTCGGCTCACCCAAAGCCGTATGCGACGCGCAGCCGCCTCGTCAAAACCCTTACCCGCCGTAGCCACAACTGCCGGCCCCTGCTCCTGAGCTCGCAGCACGGTCACCGACGGGTACGCGCTCACCTCCTCCTCGAAAGCGTCGACATCGTGCATCTCGATCACCGTCTCGACCGAGAAGCGGGTGGTAACCATGCTGCGCAGACGCTGTCCGTACTGATTGCGCATCCAGCGATCGGCGCAGATGAAGCCGAGCGCACCACCGGGACGCAGCGCGTTCAAGCCGACCTCGAAGAAGCCGACATAAACGTCTGAGCGTCCACCCATCGTGGCGCAGACACTGCGGTAAGCCTCGCTGCGCATCGCCGAGACCGCCTCAAGTCGGATATAAGGAGGGTTGCCTAAGACGAAGTCGGCCTCACTGCGGGCGTGATCGCTAAGCAGGAAGTCCTCGTGAGTCACCCAGCAGGCGCCGAGCGAATAGGCGTCTTGCGCCGTCCAACCATCGGCGATCAGGCGCTCCTGCACAACGCGGCGCGCATCGAGAACATGCGTCTGGCGCAGATCGCATGCGCGTATCGCGTCCGTCGCCTCCAGGATCCGCCTTCCGTATCGGCGACAGGAGTTCGACAACCTCTCCACCATGGGGCCGAGAAATGCCCCTGAGCCACAGGCCGGCTCGACCGCATGCATAGCCGCAAGGTCGCGGTCGCTGGTGTAGCCGACCAGGTCGAGGATCAGCTCGACAACCCAGCGACGCGTGAATACCGCACCGTAGTCGTGATCTTCCTCGACGAGCGACGCCGCAAGTGAGGCTGCATGCGCCTCGCCACTCAGGGACTGTTGAACATAGGCCATAAATCGAGCCTACAGACGCCCGGGGATGGCTCCCTCCCGCCACGACAGACGGACCTCCGGGTCCCAAGCGACCTGGATACCTACCCGTGCGTGCTGGCGATAGCCACAAGCAGCAGCAGGCAGCCCAGCGCGAAAGCCCAGCTGGCAACCCTGTCCGGTCGTCCCCCGACGCGCTCCACGGGCCGGCGCATAGGCCGGCGGCGGCGTGGAGCACTGCGTTCGGCCGCAACCCGACGGCGCTCGATGCGCTCGCGCATATGGTCACCCTCGACTTCGGCCCACCACGCGCGGGCCTCCGCTCGCATAGCCATCGACAAGTGATGCTAACGCCGCGTGCGGCGGCAAATTCCAGCGTTTGCGGTGTTTGCGGGAAGAGATCCGCCCGCGGTCTCCGGGCGAACTCCAAACCCCGGCCGGCGCAGCCGGCCAACCCTAACCAGGCTCAGTGTCCGGCGACGGCGGCCAGGAAATCCGCCACGGCTTCGGCGTCATGCCCCTGGTAGAGCAACGCCGGCATCTGCCCGAGGCCGCGCGCGCGCCCTTCGGCGATGGCGTTCAGCACGAGCGCCTTGCGCCCGGCTTCGGTGGGGATGGAACTGCCGAGGCGCACGTCGAGGTTGGGTCCGATGCGCCCCACCGAGTTGGTGGCCGCCAGCGTGTGGCAACTGGAGCACGACTGCGCAAACAGCTCGCGCCCATGCTGCTGCTCGGCGTTCAGATGCACGCCGCCGACGCCCACGCTGGCCTTGTTGGCACCGTTGAAGGCCAGCACCAGCGCCGGCACCACGAGGCCGAAGGCGAACATCAGCACGACCCCGGCCATCACGAAGCGCTGGCCGACCTTCGATTCGGTGTGCAGCGCCCCCCGTGCCCCGCGCGGCCCACCGCGCATTGCCAGGAAGAACACCGTCAGGCCAACGATGACCCAGAAGAGGACGACGCCGATAACCATGCGCGGGGAAGATACCGGAGGGCGGCGCCGAAAGGGGTTTGGATCCCACCCGCCCACCCAGGCCGTCCAGCCTGCCCGACATCGATCCCCCGTCCCGCGACGACCCGTGGCATGGCTCGCCGAGGATGTGCGTCCTCTCATAAAGCTCTTCAGGTTCCCTTGAGGTTGAGCGCTAGCCTGGGAGTTGAGATGAACGTCCTGCGCCGCCTACCCCTCTCGCGCCTGCTGCTCTTGTGCGGCCTGGTGGTGGCGATCGGCATCGGCATCACGGCGATCGCGCTGGCGGTGGGCGGAGGCCCGACGCCGCCCCCCAAGCCGCTGCCCGAAGCGGTCCACGACGCTCTGGCGGCGCCTGCGGTGCAGGGTGTGAGCGCGCGGATTCAGTTCACGAACCATCTTGTCGAAGGTG
>DATBPO010000261.1:0-7179 GCA_036561265.1 Solirubrobacteraceae bacterium
GGGGCCTTCAGCGCTCGGCGCGTCTAGAGTCACAGTTCTAGCCTATTGAATTATCGGGAGATAGTGCAAGCCCCTCCAAGTCGGCTGAGCAAAGCTGGCGTATCCGTCGCTGGAGCTGCCGCGATGTCCACCTCGACGCACCCCGCAGGACAAGAAGGTGAGGGCGCTTGAGCGCGAGGAGGTCCCGGATCTGCTGGCGGAGCGCTTCGGCTTGGGCGGCTCTGCGCTGGAGGCGGACGGGAAAAGCAGGGCAGACGTTAAGGTGCGCTACGGTGAGTGACATGGGCGATGTGCTGCCAGAGGACATAGCGGCAGCACAGGTCAGGTCCCCTGTAGATGCAATGCCCCCGACGCAGCGGCCAGCTGGTCAGGCGACACTCCGGCCCGCTGGAGAGATAGCGCCCCTGGTGCGGCGGCCAACGGGTGATGCGGAGCCCCGCCGCTGTGGCGAGATCGCGGAAATGGTGCCGATCGAGCACGAAGGCGCGGAGCGGATGGTGCGGGTGATGATCTTTGCGGTGCCGCCGGCGCTGCTGGCGCTGGCGGGGTGGCTGGCGTGGGGCGGGACGCTGCACTGGCAGGACCTGGTGGTGCTGACGATCACGTACACACTGACGGGCTTGGGCATAACGGTGGGCTACCACCGCCTGTTCACGCATCGCTCGTTCAAGACGACGCGCTCGCTGCGGGCGGTGCTGGCTGTGTTGGGAGCGATGGCGGTGGAGGGTCCAGTGATCGAGTGGGTGTCGACGCACCGTAAGCACCACCGTTTCTCCGATGCGGAGGGCGACCCGCATAGTCCGCATCTGCACCCGGCAGCGGGCTGGCGGGGCAAGCTGCGCGGCTTGGGCCACGCGCACGTGGGCTGGATTTTTCGCGGCAAGGACATGGCCAACCCGGCGCGGTATGCAAAGGATTTACTGGCCGACAAAGACCTGCGCTTCATCAGCCGCACGTTTCCGCTGTGGGTGGCGGTGGGCCTGGCGGTTCCGTTCGGCCTGGGCTATGCGCTGACGGGCACTTTGGCGGGCGCTCTGACGGGCCTGCTGTGGGGCGGCGCGGTACGCGTGTTCCTGCTGCACCACGTGACGTTCAGCATCAATTCGCTGTGCCACTGCTTCGGCCGGCGCCCTTTCAGGACGGGCGATGAGTCGCGCAACCTGGCGTGGCTGGCGCCGCTGGCATTCGGGGAGTCGTGGCACAACAACCACCACGCCTTCCCGACCTCGGCGCGCCACGGCCTGCACCTATGGCAGCTGGACCCGGGCGCGTGGCTGATAGGGGGCCTTGAGCGCTGCCACCTGGCGTGGGACGTAGTGCGCATTAGCTCCAAGCGCGAAGAGGCGAACGCGACGCCGAGCTAGCCACAAAGGCTGGCAAGGGGCGGGCACCGATGCTCACAAGACCAGCTCAGCCGGGTGCGTTTGTTACGAGCATGTTGAACTAGGGGCCCACGGGCCCCCATTTCTGTGCGATCTTGCAAAGATCTCTATATAGAGATAGTTCGATAGAGTTAGGAGAACGCTATGCCCCACCGCTGCTCGCTGCACTGCATCCTGCCCCCCGATTTGCTGTTCAAGCTCGCGCGTACGGGCGATGAGGAGGTCCGTGAGAGCGCGCTGCGGGCGCTGTCGCTGGATCACACGTTTCGCCAGGCGCGCGCGGTGCGTGCGGCCCGCCCGGCCCCTGCTCCCGCGGAGCTGGGTGGGTTGCTGGCTGGAGTCACCGGCGGTAGCCCCCAGCGTTTTATCTATGACGAGCACGAAAGCGAAGCGCATGTGCTTGGCACGCTGGTGCGCTCGGAGGGCCAGCCGCCCGTCGCCGATGTGGCTGTGAACGACGCGTACGATGGGTTCGGGGACACTTACAAGTTCTACTGGGAAGTCCTCAAGCGCAACTCGATCGATGACCGGGGAATGCCCATCGATGGCCTGGTGCACTACGGCAGCCACTACGACAACGCCTTCTGGGATGGCGAAGGCCATATGTGGTTCGGCGATGGCGATGGCAAAATGCTGACGCAGACGACGAAGGGGATCGATGTGATCGGTCACGAGCTTACGCACGGCGTGACGCAGTACACGCTGCAGCTTGTGTACCAGGGTCAGTCGGGGGCACTGAATGAGTCGATCTCCGACTGCATGGGCTCGCTGGTGATGCAGTACGCCAAGGGGCAGACAGCGGAAGACGCGAGCTGGCTGATCGGTGCGGACATCGTGGGACCGCTGCTGCGGCCGGCGCTGCGCTCGATGAAAGACCCGCGGAATCCCAACCCGCATGGCGCCCAGCCGGCGAAGATGTCGGAATACGTGCATACCGCCGAAGACAACGGTGGAGTGCACACCAACTCGGGTATCCCCAACCACGCGTTCTACCTGGTGGCGAGCGCGCTGGCCGGCCACGCGTGGGAGGGCGCGGGCGTGATCTGGTACGACACGATGCGCGACCCCAAGGTGAAGCCAAACGCAGGCTTCAAGCAGTTCGCGCAGGGCACATTGCGGGCGGCGCAGCAGCGTTTTGGGACGACGAGCGGGGAGGCGGACGCGGTTCGTGCGGGCTGGGAAGGCGTGGAAGTCCTGTGAGGATGCACGGCAGACACTAGGCTAGGTGCAGGATGGCCGGCAGGCACGCCCACATTTCGTTGCGACGGACGGGCGGCCTTGCCGGCGTGCCCATGGAGGCGGCGCTCGACACGCGCGAGCTCGCGCCGGCGAAGGCGCGGGAGGTCTTGGATGCTCTGGGGAGCGTGGACCTCGATCGCGTGGGCGCCGCCAAGGACTGGCCGCAGGGCGCGGCCGACGCGTTTCGCTATGAGCTGAAGGTGCAGCGCGAGGAGGGCACGCAGGCAGCGTCGTTCTCCGAACGCCAGCTGCCGTCTGAGCTGGAGCCTCTCGTGCGCACGCTTATGGATCAGGCACAGCCGGCCCGTCGCCGGGAGGGTTGAGCCGCGTGCGCCGGGCTCGATCGGCCAGCGGCCACGGCGGTCTCGGCTGAGGAATGTCGCTGGGAGCAGGTAGGCTGCGATCGATGGCTGAGCGTCTGACGATCACATGGGTGTTCAACACGGTCGCGCTGTTTGTGGCGACGTGGCTGCTGTCAGGCCTGAGCTATGGCAACGATTGGTGGGCGCTGCTGGTGGCGGCGCTGGTGTTCACGCTCGTGAATGTGTTCCTGAAGCCGGTGCTGGCGGTGCTGTCGATCCCATTCATCATCGTGACGTTTGGGATTTTTTACTTCTTGATAAACGTGCTGATGCTGTATGTGACGCACTGGATCGTGCCGCAGTTCACGATCGCGACGTTCTGGTGGGCGGCGCTGGCGGCGATCATTGTGAGCGTGACGAACGGCCTGCTGCACGTGTTCTTCGGACGCCCGGGCCGGCGATGGGGTGAGGTGGAAGTGATCGATGGCAGGCGCTGAGGCTGCGCGGCGGTCCCCTGTTATGGCGGGAGGACTGGATGTAGAAGGGGTGAAAGAGGGAGAGGCTCCGCTTCGCTCCGCCGTGTGGGCCGCGTGCTGGGCGCCCTGAGGCGTGCACGGGGTACCGGCGTTGGGAGACGAATAGCTCGCCATTTGCCGTGCTCCTAATCGTCATATGCCAGCGATCTAATCGCCATCTGTCCCTCTCCTGGTCGCCATTTGCCGCCCTCCTAATCGCCATCTGACAGCGATCTAATCGCCATCTGCCTCCTTCCTAATCGCCATATGCCGCTATAATGTTCGCCATCTGCCGCCATGCAAACAGCCATCTGCTTTCGCCGTGTGGCTGGGTATGGAGTCGTTAAGGTGCTCGCGCGTAGCGCGCAGCCGCTGGTGCTCGAAGCCCTCGCCGACACCCGTGTCGTGCTCATCGCTGGCGCGAGGCAGGTGGGTAAGAGCACGCTGGTGCATGAGATAGCCAGCGCTGGATATACGGCGGAGGAGCTGAGCCTCGATGACTCGGGAACACGCGAGGCGGCGCTCGCCGATCCCGAGGGGTTCATTGCGGGGCTCAGGGGGCCGGTGTTCATCGACGAGATCCAGCGCGCGCCCGATCTGCTGCTCGCTATCAAGGGCGCCGTCGACAGGGACCCTTCTCCGGGGCGCTTCCTGCTCACCGGTTCGGCCAATATTCGTACCGCACGCAAGGTCAAGGATGCGCTCACGGGGCGCATGGAGACGATCCCACTGTGGCCACTGGCGCAGAGCGAGATACACGGGTGCGGCACAAACTTCGTCGATGCGCTCTTTGCGCGCGAGCCGCCGCTGGTGAGCGACGCTCCGGTCGGGCGCGGCGCGTTCGTGGACATCGTAGCCGCGGGCGGCTACCCGGAGGCGCGCCTTCGTAGCGGGCGGCGGCGGGCGCGATGGTTCGCCAACTATCTGGACACTACCCTCGACAGGGATCTGCGCGAGATCAGCGATGCACGCAAGCTCGAGGAGGTCCCTCGCCTGCTGCGCTTGCTGGCCTCGCAGGCTGCGAATGTCCTCTCCTACCGCGCGCTCGCTGCCAAGCTGGATCTCACACACGACACGGTGCGCGACTACGTTGGGTTGTTGCAGACGATCTTTCTCGTACGCCTGCTCCCCGCCTGGCGGCCGGGTATTGGTGCGCGCGAGAAGCACGCCCCCAAAACATATCTCGTGGACTCCGGGCTGCTCGCACATCTGCTCGGCGCCGATGAGCGCAGGATTGCCGCTGACGATCAGGTTACCGGCAAGGTGCTCGAGAACTTCGTAGTCACCGAGGTGCTTAAGCACGCAGTATGGGCGCGCACAGAAACCAGCGCCTATCACTATCGCGACCGCGTGGAGGAGGTGGACCTCGTGCTGGAGAGCCGTGCCGGTCAAATCTCGGCCATCGAGGTCAAGGCCACCGCCTCCGTCAGTCGTCGCGACGTCCGCGCGATGGAGAAGCTCCGCGACAGTGTTGGCCAGCGCTTTCAGGCCGGCGTTGTTCTTTGCCCCTGCGCTCAGACGATTCCGCTGGGCCGCGACATCTGGGCGGTGCCGCTCAGCGGTCTGTGGAGTTAAGGGCCGCTGACCCCATGCGCATCTTCCAAACACTGCTGGGCGTTCAGCGGGGACGCAACGCCGCGGCGGTCTCCTGAAAGGCATCGAGCAAGTGGGCGGCGGCGGGCGAGGGGCCGCCGGCGGGATAGAGCAGGCAGAAGCGCCGCGGGAAACGCAGTCCCTCGATGGGGACGATCTCCAACCGATCGGCGGGGGCGAGGGCTAGACGGGAGAGGGCGGTGGGGAGGCAGAGCTCGTGGGCCTCGTCCTTGGCGGCCTGGGTAGAGCCGACTTCGGCGGCGGGCTGGGGGGCGGGGAGGCCGGCGGCGGTAAGGACCTCGTCGAAGACCTGGCGCGTGTGGGCGTCGGGGTCGCGCAGGACGATGGGGGTGGCGAGGAGCTCGGCGGGGGTGATGGAGGAGCGTCGCGCCCAGGGGTGGGCGAGAGGGACGGCGATGACGATCTCATCCTCGATGAGCGTGCGGCCGCCGGCGTGAGGCACGGTCTCCCCGGCGAGGAAGGCGGCGACGCCGATGTCGGCCTGGCCTGCGGCGAGCATACTTTTGACGAGGCGGGAGTTGGCGATGAGGACCTCGACGGCGGCGCTTGAGTGGTGGTGCATGGTGACGAGGGCCTTGGGCATGAGGTACTCGGCGGCGGTGTGGCTGATGGCGAGGTGCACGGTCTGGCTTGAGCCGCGGATCTGCTCGAGCAGGCCGGCGAGCTCGTCGCTGTCGGCGATGAGGCGGCGGGCGTGGGCGTAGAGGCGCTCGCCGGCGGGGGTCATGGTGACGCCGTGGGGGGAGCGCAGCAGCAGCGGCGTGCCGACGAGGGTCTCGAGCGAGCGCAGGCGCTTGGAAGCGGCGGGCTGGCTGAGGTGCAGGCGCTGGGCGGCGCGGCCGATGCCGCCGAGGTCGACGGCGAGGCAGAAGGCGCGCAGTTCATCGAGGCTGGGGCTGCGCGGGGGCGGGGAGGCGCTCACCGGGGGCGGGGCTTTGACGTCGTTAGTCATGCCCATAGGTTATGACATATACCTGCGAAACGCATGGCTTTTCCTTGTATAGGAGCCCTTTGGCTGCGAAAGAGAGGTAACCATTGGTGCAGGGCAAGAAAAAGATCAAACCTAAGGCGGGTGAGCAGAGATGCACGTTCAGGTACCAGATAGGGAGACTGAAGCAAGGGACCAGGCGCAGTTCGATGAGGCGGTGAATCGCAAGGGCAAGGTGCTGTTGGAGGTGCTGGCGGGCGTTGGCATCCTGGCGGCGCTGTTGATGTCGATGGTGGCGTTGGTGCAGAGTGGCCAGCACAGCGCGGCGAGCGCGAGCGCAACGCCGGTCATCAAGCAGGCGGCGGTTACCGCAAGCGTGCCGGCGGCGGCGGTGAAGGTTGAAGACCTGAAGATCATCGGCTCCTACAAGGTGGGACCAGATGGCAAGAAGCACGACGCTTTCACGAAGACTGAATTCGCGGTGAAGGTGGGGCAGCCGCTGAAGCTGAAGATCGACAACACCGACGATGTGCCGCACAGCATCGCCTCTCCAGCGGCTGGCGTGAACATCATCGCGCAGCCCGGCGTACACACCTACACGCTGTTGGTGAAGTCGGCCGGCAGGTACCAGTGGTACTGCATGATCCCCTGTGACAGCGATGCGCACGGCTGGGCTATGCAGAACCCGGGCTTCATGAGCGGCTACATCACGGCCACCTGAAAACTTGCCCGCCAACAAGAAGCGCTGCCCCTCGGACCGAACGCCCGGGGGGCAGTTGCTTGTGCACAGGCACGCAGCCAGTCGCGAGCCCCCCGCAGCGGCGATCTGCGCAGGGCACGCGCTCGGCCGCTGCGTTGTGACTGTCGGTTGCCTCTAGCGCCCGGTACTCTGCGCGAGCGCGCGCTTGAGCCCTTCAAGCTCGGCGCTCTGCCACTGCTGAAAGGTGGCTGAGGCCGGGGAAAGGGTCTCGGTGACGGTGACGATGGGGATGTGCTCGGCGCGGGCTAACTGGTTGATGCGCTGCACGTCGGGCGTGACGTTCTGGCTGTTGTAGATCCAGACCTTGATCTGGCGCTGCTGGAGTTGCTGATCGACGGTCTGCTTGTCCTGCGCGCTGACTTCGGTGCCCTCGGTGATCGCCTTGGCAAAGCTTGCGGGAGTGAGGAGCTTGAGACCGAGATCTTCACCGAGGGGCCCG
>DATBPO010000262.1:0-3875 GCA_036561265.1 Solirubrobacteraceae bacterium
AACGAGACGCTCGACTGCGTGCGCCACTACGCCACCGCGCTCGATGCTGCAGCTCGACGACGCGACGCTGCAGCAGATCGTGCAGGCCGTCTCGGGCACGGCTCGCTGCGCCTTCTTCCGCTACCCGGGCATTCGCCTGAACCAGCTCAACTGGAACTGCGCGCTGTACGCGCTCGACGCGGAGCTGACCGGCGCCACCGACCTGCTGCGGGGCGACTACCGCGAGCAGATGCTGCGCTTCGCCACCTTCGCCACGCGCCCCGAGCATCGCGGCGGCACGCCCAACCTGGGACCCGGCTGGCACTTCAGCTACCTGCCCAACCACGATCCGGCCAGTCAGGCCAACCTCGACAGCGCCGAGTACGCCAACGAGACGCTCGACTGCGTGCGCCACTACGCCACCGCGCTCGATGCCGGCATGGCGCCGCTGCCCACAGCGGCGCTCGATGTCTTCCGCGCCTACGCCCGGCGCACCATCTACGGCGACTGGACGCACGCCGGCTATCTCAACTGGGACACCGGCCTGGGCTCGCAGCGGCGCTACATCGGCAAGGTCATGGCGCTGGCGCAGCAGGGCCTCTTGGCAGTCGCCACCACGCCGATGGTGCAGAGTGTCCCGCAGATGGGCGCGCATGCTCGCTGGCTGTTTGACCGCGGCCTTGACCTCTACCTGCGCTGGCTCTCTGAACAGACCGACGGCACCGCTCCGTCGCCCGTCGAGTTTGGCGATCACGCCCACACCCTCGGTCCCGACGACCGCATGCTGTTCGCCGCACGCATGGCCAGCAACGCCGCGCAGGCGATCGCGCTCGACCTCGCCTCCGTGGCGAGCATCCCACCACCACCGATGTACTCCTTTGACCCCGACAGTCAGCGCCTGGCCGTCTCCACACCGCTGTATTCCACGGGCATACTCGTGCACAACCGCCACGCCGTCCCCTACGGCGGCCTCGATCTCAACCGGCTCTTCAACGCGCGCCAGCAGCCGGTGGGCTGCACGGCGGGCACGGGACTGGCCAACTTCATGGCGCGCATCCGCGACCCCGGGGGGAAGGTGCTGCTCAGCACGCAGCTGAGCGAGGGCGCCAGTATGAGCGTCGCCGTTACCCAGCGCGACGGCTCGCTGCGGCGGCTCGGCCCCGCCTCGCCGCCGTATCCACTCGACGCCTACGCCGGTCCGATGCGCGCCGTGCTTGCGAGCGGCTACATCGCGCGCGCCGGCGCCGCGATCGCCACCACGCACCGGTTGCTTGCGCAGATCATCGAGCTCAACTGGCAGCTGACGTTGCCGCCGCACGCTCACTGGGAGGTTGCGCTGCCCTCGTACGGCTCGCAGGCGAGTTTCCTCATCGAGGGCGCTGGGGCTCCTACGGAGTTGGAGGAGAACGGCGCCAACCTCGCGCTCGCGACAGCGCGGCGGATCATCGTGCGCGCCGAGCAGGGGGGCTACACCATCACGCCCCTGCGCCCGCCCGCCGGCGCGAGCCTACGCGTCGTGCATCCGCCCACCAGCACCGGGGCGGCGCTGCCTGGGCCTACGCTCCTGATTGCTGGTGCGCGCGCTGGCGCCAAGGCACGCGTGGAGCACTTCTCGCTACGCCTGCATATCTTCTGAGGAGCAGCCACGCTCCGGCCGATCCGTAGGCCAGCAGTAGCGGCATCAGGCTGACGTTGTAGCGGGGCTGGTCGTTGAACAGCGTGGCCAGGCCGGCGATCGCTAGCAGTGTGGCGCTCGCCGTGATCAGCTCCCAGCGCCGCGTGGCAAACGCCCCGCCCAGCAGGCCGATCCACGCCAGCAACACATACAGCGTGTGCTGCAGCTGGCTGGTCGACGGGTTGTAGGTGCCGTTACCACCACTCCATACGGTCCTCCACATCTTCCAAAACTTCCCCCACAGCATCCCAGCGAAGGCGAATGGCTGCCCCAGCGCGTACTTACGCACGTTTTCAAGATCGGCCTCTCGCACAGCGGCATCAGCGGACTTGCCGGGGTGCTGCGCCCGGATCAGGTTGAACAGCGGCGCCGCGCTCTTCTGCCAGTAGCGCCCGCAGTCTGCGGGGAAGTGCCGGCAGACTTCCGGCGCCAGCTTCTCCTCGGTAGGCACCAGCAGCCCCTTGCCCGGCAGGTAGCTGCCGATGAAGAAGGCGTCGGGGCCGGCCGTTGTGATCGGCACGAAGCGCCCTTCCGTTTCCGAGGCGTACGCGAGCCAGGGCAGCAGCACCAGCACGACCGCCCCCAGGTAGATGCCTGCACGCAGCGCGCCCACGCGCCAACCGGGGCGACCGCTGAGTGCCAACGCCAGCGCGATTACCGCTGTGCCCACGGCGAGATCCCCACGCGTCAGGCACGCCAGGCCACCGACTGCGCCCGCCCCCAGCAGCGCCAGCCACCAGCGCCGAGCCTGCAGGCGTGAGCGCGCCAGCACCGCCGTCGCCACCGTCGCCAACAGCACCAGTCCCCCCATCGGCTCGGAAAGGAAAGTGCGCGTGGCGTCCACCAGCGGCCAGTAGCTCGCCCCCAGCGCTGCTGCCAGCACCGCCGCCCACGGTCCGGCGGCCCACCACGCCACCGCCGCCATCAGCAGCAGCGTGAGGACTCCCGCGAGCAACTGCACGTACTGCGCCGGACCGCTGGCGTGCGTGGTCAGGCGTAGCGAGCGGTGACCAGACAGCCGGGTCGCTACGGCGAAGGTCAGCGAGGTCCCAGGCGGCCACTTGAAGGTCGCGTAGCGTTCGTGGGCCAGAATGCGGTTGGTGTTGCCCACATAGCCGTTCTCGTCAGCGGATAGGTGGGTGTTGCCGCCGATCGCCTCAGCTCGCAGCACCCCTCCGATGAGCACGATTGCCAGGATCAGGCCGAGCGCTAGCCTTTGCGGGGCGGTGGGAGCAAGCCGCGACATTCGCTGCACTCTAAACCTCAACTTCACCTTTTGGCCCCAGGCTGTTTATACTGATGCGGTTCGCAGAGGGCGGAGCAGTCGGCAGGAAGCCGACAAGCCGGGTCCCTCGGTTCCAATCAGGAGGGTTGCGCAGTCGGCCTAGCTGACGCGCCGGGTCCCTCTCATTCCCAATCAGGAGATGGCAGGATGGATACCTTTCCCGACCTCGGCGCGTTGAGTGACCCCGAGCTGAAAGATCTAATCAAGGAGCTATCCGAGGAAGAGGTCGATATCTCCTACAAGCGGCGCATCCTGCACGGCAAGATCGACATCCTGCGCGCCGAGCTCGTCGCGCGGCTGCAGCGGTCGGTCGAGGCGGGGGAGGGCGCCGGCCTCGGCGCCGACCTCGAGCGCCTGACGCACATGAATCGCCTGGTTGGATTGCTCCCGCCGGCGCGGCTCGCGCAAAACCGCTTGCAATTGCATCATGTCGACGCGCTGGTGCTCGCACCCTCGATCGACCTGGGAGCGCTGTCGCTGCGCTATGCCGATCGGCTTCCCGCGGGGGTGCGTGCGCTGCTGCGCGGCTTCGGCAGCACGCGCGGCAGTGGCGCCAACCTGCTGTCATACCTGCTGTTCGACGCAGGCTTCTGCCGCGCGCTGCTGCGGCAGGGCTATCGCGACACGCTCGCTCGCCGCGACGAGATCGTGCCGTTTCTCGATCCGCGGCGAAACCGGCTCGTACCCCTCAACTGGGAGCAGTTGAGTTGACGCGCACCAATGCCGAGGGCTCCATCCGATGCTGACACGTTCGTTGCCGCAGGTACGTCACTTGCTGGGGCTTTCGCCGCACGGATTCCATCGGGTTGCCTATTACGAATGGGGAGCGCGCGACAATCCCGCCGTCGCGATCTGCGTGCATGGTGTCGGGCGCAACGGACGCGATTTCGACGTGCTTGGCGAGGCACTCGCACCGACGCACCGCGTGCTGGCAAT
>DATBPO010000263.1:0-6580 GCA_036561265.1 Solirubrobacteraceae bacterium
GTGCTCGACCTCCTTGCCCGAGAAGACGAGCAGCCCGCCGATCCGCTCCTTGACGTGGGCCCTCGTGTTGAGCGCCTGGCTGTCGGCGCGCATCACCCCCTGGTAGATCCGCATCAGGTTGATTCGCCCGGCGAAGGGGTCGGCGCGGGTCTTGAAGACGTAGGCGAACAGCTCGCCCGTCTCCTCGGGTGAGAGCGTCACCTCCCCCACCTGTAGCGGACCGTGCTTGACGGGCGAGGGTAGGTCCTCGACGATCGCCTCCAGCAGGCGCGCAGTGCCGAGGTTGCGCGTGGCCACACCACACACGACGGGGAAGATGGAGCCGTGGTTGGTGCCCTCCTTGAGCGCCGCCACGATCTCCTCGTGGGATATCTCCTGGCCCTCCAGGTAGCGCTCCATAAGCGCGTCGGAGACCTCAGCCACCTCATCCATGAGCTTCTCGCGGTACTCCTCGGCCTGGGGGCGCATCGGCTCGGGGATGGGCACCTGCGTGAAGCCCTGGCGCTCGGCGGAATCCTGGCGGAAGGCGGTCATGTCGACGAGGTCGATGACACCCTCGAGCTCGTGCTCGCCGCCCATGGGGATCTCCGTGGCGACGACGTGCGGACCGAAGGCGCCCTTGAGCTGCTCCAGCGTGCGGAAGAAGTCGGCGCGCTCGCGATCGAGCATGTTGACGAACAGCATGCGCGCGATGTCGAGCTCCTGCGCCCTGGCCCAGAGGCGGCTGGTCGAGACCTCCACGCCCATCACGGCATTGACGAGGAAGATCGCCGACTCGCAGACGCGTAGAGCGCCGAGGGCGTCGGCGACGAAGCTCGGCTCGCCGGGGGTGTCGAGCAGGTTGATCTTGCGCCCCTGCCACTGGAAGGAGCTGAGGGCAGAGGAGATCGACATCTGCCGCGCCTGCTCATCGGCTTCGGAGTCTGAGACGGTGCTGCCATCCACCACGCTGCCCAGGCGCCCCGTGACGCCGGCCTCGAACAGCAGGGCCTCGTGCAGCGAGGTCTTACCCGAGCCTCGGTGACCGACGAGGGCGACGTTGCGGATCCGGTCCGCGGGGTGCATCAGTCGAAACTATCGCCCCACCCGCTCAAGCGCAAGCGCTCCAGCACGTTCTATGAGTCAAACGCATCGCCAGTCATGCGCGAACGCAAGCGCAGGACCGCTTTTGTGTGCAGCTGGGAGATGCGCGACTCGGTCACGCCGAGGACCTCGCCGATCTCCCTGAGAGTCAGATTCTCGTAGTAGTACAGCGCGATCACGAGCTTCTCGCGCTCGGGCAGGCGCGCGATGGAGTCGGCGATGCGATCCTTGAGGTCACCCACATCGAGCACCTTGGCGGGATCGGGCGCGCCGGGGTCCTCGAGCGTGTCCATCAGCGAGACCTGATCACCGCTTGAATCAGAAACGCTCCACAACTCATCAAGGGCGGCCATCGAGGAGTGCGAGATGGCCAGCAGCGAGTCGTGCAGTTCGCTGACCGATACGTTCAGCTCATCGGCCATCTCCTGGTCGGTAGGAGCGCGTTGCAGGCGATGCTCGAGCTTGGCGTTGACCCGCTCGATCTCCCGTGCGCGGGCGCGCACGCTGCGCGGCACCCAGTCCATCGCGCGCAGCTCGTCGATGATCGCGCCCTTGATGCGCGTGATGGCGTAGGTCTCGAACTTGATCTCGCGCCCCAGGTCAAAGCGCTCGATCGCGGAGATCAGGCCGACAAGGCCATAGGAGACGAGATCGGCCTCCTCCACGTGCGGCGGCAACCCGGCGGCGGTGCGCCCGGCGACGTACTTGACCAGCGGCGAGTAGGCCACAACCAGGCGCTCACGCGCCCGCGGATCACCGTCGGACTTGTAGCGTCGCCACAGTTCGCGTAGCTCGATCGATTTGACGTTCGTCTCCAACGTTCGTCTCCAGGGTTCCTTCCCGCCGATCAGGCCCGCGGGTGACTGCGCGTGTAGGCGCCTCTCAGCCTCGCTGACTCTACCCGAGTGTAAACCTGAGTGGTCGAAAGGCTGGCATGGCCAAGCAGCTCCTGGATGGCTCGCAGGTCGGCGCCACCGTCGAGCAGGTGGGTGGCAAAGCTGTGGCGCAGGGCGTGCGGCGAGACCTCCCCGGGCAACCCCACGCGTGCCGTCCATACACGGAGGCGGCGGCGCACGTCGCCGGTGCCAAGTGGGCGACCGGACTTGCTGAGGAACAGCGCGCGCTCCGTTTTGTGCGCAGGATCAAGCAGCTTCTCGCGGCTGTCCAGATAGATGCGCAGGGCTTTAGTGGCATTCTCGCCCACAGGCAGGAAACGTGTCTTGCGTCCCTTGCCCTCGATCCGCAGCTGCTCACCATCGTGGTCAACGTTGCTGAGCGTCAGCGAAACGAGCTCCTCGGCGCGCAGGCCACAGGCATAGGCCAGCTCAAAGAGCGCACGATCGCGCTTCTCAAGGAGAGTGGTGGCGGGAATGCCATCCAGCAGGCCGCCGATCTCGCGGACCCTCAACACTTTGGGTAGATGCGCGGGGCGTCGTGGCGTGGATACTAGATCGGCGGGATTGTGGACGATCAACCCATGCTCGCGCTGACTTGAGAAGAGCGCGCGCAGAGACGCCAGCTTACGTGCGGATGTGGAAGGCGCCATGCCACCCGCGGACAGAGCGGCGACATAGCGGCGCACCAGCTTGGGATCCACCGCCGCCGGCTCAAGACCCTGAAGCGCGGCCCAGCGGGCGAACTGGCAGATATCCACGCGATAGGCGCGGCGAGTCTTCTCAGCGGCATCCCGACGGGATAGGTCGTCTTCGAGGAGCTCCAGCGCCTGTTGCCAGGCCGGGGCGAGTCGGGTTGCCGAATCGATCGTCTCAGCAGCGCTCATCCCCAAAGAGGTTCGCCACCTGTGCCTTGGCGCCTGCTCAGCTCCTTGGCGGCCTGCGCCCTCTGCTCGACTCATTCGCGCCCGCGCGGCTCACTCGCGCGCCTGCTTGGCTCACCCGCGCGCCTGCTCGGTGCCGTCGAACGAGACGCGGCTACTGCGCCAGCGACCGCTGCCGACTGGCCAGTACGGGCTCTAGCACGCGCGCGAGCTCGGTCCAGCTGGCGGCGCTGATGATGTCCTCTTCTTCGCGCACGTCGATGTTCCAGGGGTGGGCGATGGTGGCGGCAAGCATGCCGTGCCCGATGGCGGCGAGAAGGTTGTCGGGGCTGTCGTCGATGAGCAGGTCGATATCGAGCTCCGCGCAGCGGGCGACCTTGTCAAAGGAGACGTGCAGGTCATCGAAGGGCAGTCCGATGCTCTGTAGCCACACCTCGGTGGCCGCACGGCGATCGAGCGGACGATGACTGCAGACGTGCACGAAGTGGCCGGCCTCGTGCCAGGCACGCACGGTCTCAACCGCTCCGGGATAGGGCCGTCCGGCGAGGATGCGCTCATCGCTGTGGCTCTCCTCGATGCAGAGCTTTAGCTGCTCGGGGCGCAGGCGGGTGATGCCCCAGGAGAACTGCTCCTCGTAGGGCAGCGCCACGCCGAAGCGGCGTACGGACACCTCCGAGAGAACGTCCCAGTAGTGGTGCAGGGTCGAATCGATGTCGATCGCTATGCGCATCGCGGCGAATAGACTAGTGAGCTGTGCCCAGCACTTCATCTCCCCCCACGGCGACCCTGCCTGAACCGTATGGCCCAGTGGGCCGCTCCCCGTGGCTTGACGTCGACTGGCGCAAGCACCAGCGTTGGATAATTGTAGACGATCGCGCAGTGAATGTCATCGAGCTGGGGGAAGGCCCGCCGGTGGTGTTCGTACACGGGCTCTCGGGCTGCTGGCAGAACTGGTTGGAGCAGTTGCCGGTGCTGGCGGCGAACCACCGCGTTGTGGCGCTCGACCTGCCGGGCTTCGGCTACTCGCAGATGCCGCGCGAGCCGATCACGATCTCCATCTATGCACGGATACTCGATCAGGTGATGGCTGCATTGGAGATCGATGCTGCTGCGGTGGTGGGCAACTCGATGGGCGGCTTCACAGCGGCGGATCTGGCGATCGCATTCCCGCAGCGGGTTGAGCGCCTCGTGCTCGCGGCCCCCGCGGGCATCAGCTCATACAACAACCGCAAGGCCTTGCGTTGGGCGCTGTGGATCCGCCGGATGTGGCCTCTGATCGCGGCACAGGCAAATTGGGTGGCAGGCCATGCTGAGGCGGTATCACGCCGGGCGAGACTGCGCGAGGTGACGATGTACGTGCCGATCCTCCATCCCAGCCGACTGCCGGCAGTATTGGCTGCGGAGCAGCTGCGCGGAACGGGCAAGCCGGGGTTCGTGCAGGCGCTGGAGGCGAACCTGAACTACGACTTCCGTCATCGGCTGCCGGAGATCGTGTGTCCCACTTTGGTCGTGTGGGGCGAGCAGGATCGGTTGATAACGGTGCGCGATGCCGACGTCTTCACCGAGCTCATCCCCGACGCGCGCAAGGTGATCTTCGACGACACCGGGCACGCACCGATGATCGAGCGCCCGGCGAGGTTCAACGCGCTACTGGAGAGCTTCTTGAGTGAATAACCGGCGGTCGCATCGTCGGGCGGGCGAAACCTCAGCGGGTGATGGCGCCCTGCGCGGCTGACCCCACGAGCTTGGCGTACTTCTGGATGGCGACCTCGATGTGTTCACCGGCGCGAGCGGGCGGGGCGTAGAGCACGAGCCGCTCGGCGATCTCGGCATCGCTGAGGGCCACGTCGATGCGGCGGGAATCGACGTCGATGGTGATCTCATCGCCATTGCGCAGCGCCCCGATGGGACCTCCACGGACGGCCTCGGGCGCGACGTGGCCGGCCATGAAGCCGTGGGTGGCACCGGAGAAGCGCCCATCGGTGATGAGCGCGACGCTCTCCCCCAGGCCCTCGCCGACGAGGGCGGCGGTGACGGAGAGCATCTCGCGCATGCCGGGCCCTCCGGCTGGTCCCTCGTTGCGGATGACGACGACATCACCGGCGTGGATCTGCTTGGCGAGCACGGCGGCCATGGTGGCCTCCTCGCCGTCGAAGACGCGCGCGGGACCGACGTGACGGCGGCGCTCGTGGCCGGCGAGCTTGACGACGCAGCCCTCGGGGGCGACGTTGCCGCGCAGGATGGCGAAGCCGCCGGTTGGCTTCAGCGGATCGCTGAGTGCCCGCACGACGCGCTGGCCGGGCGTCTCGGTGGCCTCCGCGGCGTGCTCGCCGATACTGCGTCCGGTGACGGTCACGGCTGACTCGTGCAGCAGGCCGGCTTCGCGCAGGCGCTTAAGCACGAGCGGCACGCCCCCGGCCGCGTAGAGATCCGTTGCGACGTACTGCCCCCCCGGCTGCAGGTCGCACAGCAGCGGCGTGCGCTCGGAGATGTCGTCGAACTCCTCGATCGAGAGAGGCACGCCCATTTCGCGCGCGACGGCGAGCAGGTGCAGCACGATGTTGGTGGAGCCGCCGCTCGTCGCCCCGGCGGCGATGGCATTCTCCAGAGCGTCTTTGGTGATGACCTCGCTGGGCAGCTGCCCGCGGCGCAGGACGTCCATGACGAGCTCGCCGCAGTGAAAGGCGACCTCGAGCTTGCGCCCGTCCTCGGCGGGCACCATGGCGGAGCCGGCGGGCGAGATGCCGAGCACCTCAAAGGCCATGGCCATGGTGTTGGCGGTGAACTGCCCGCCGCAGGCGCCGGCGCCGGGCGAGGCGGCCTCCTCCAGCGCGTGCAGCTGCTCCTCGGTGATCTTGCCGGCAGCGTACTCGCCGACGGCCTCGAAGACCTGCTGGATGGTGACGTCGTGACCCTTGTAGTGCCCGGGGCGGATGGAGCCGCCGTAGAGCATGAGTCCGGGGATGTCCAGGCGCGCGAGCGCCATGACGGTGCCGGGAATGGTCTTGTCGCAGCCGGAGATGCAGACGAGGGCATCGAAGGCGTGGGCGGAGGCGACGAGCTCGATGGAGTCGGCGATGAGCTCGCGCGAGACGAGCGAGGCGCGCATGCCGGCGGTGCCCATGGTGATGCCGTCGGAGATGGCGATGGTGTTGAGCTCCATCGGTGTGCCGCCGGCGGCACGGATGCCCTGCTTAACCTTGTTGGCGAGCACGCGGTTGTTGAAATTGCAGGGCATTGTCTCGATCCAGGAGTGCGCCACGCCGACGATGGGCTTGGCGAGGTCCTCGGCGCTGTAGCCGATGCCGTGCAGGTAGGAGCGCGCGGCGGCGCGCTCGGGCCCCTCGGTGAGGGCGCGGCTGCGGTGCCTGAGGTCGAAGGCGGTGGTGCTCACGAGGCGAGAAGACTACCCACAGGGCGCAGGGCGAGACCGGAACGCCCGACCACTGCCCGCTGGGTCTCCCAGCGCGTGAGGCGCGCGAGGTCCTGGCGCAGCCGTCGGGTCGCTATCTGTCGCCCGGGCAGGTGCATGTTGGCGCCGGCGATGAGACCGTGCTCGTCGGCGGTAAGCGCGAGCCACTTGGCAAGCACATCGTCGGAGTCGGGCAGGCGTGTGGAGCCGTAGGGGCGGGTGTGGTCGGGAAAGGCCACGCAGTACTCGCCGAGCAGCGCGCCGGTGTGGGGTAGGTAGGCCACGATCGGCAGATGGGGATAGACGAG